>NZ_JAJDML010000059.1:0-21539 GCF_020594215.1 Blautia sp. DFI.1.216 | reverse complement strand
TGAGCAAGAAGCCCCCACTTCAAAATCTGGGATTTAAGTGGTGGGAGCATGTCACTTGGAAGTTTTGGAATTAAAAACTGTATGAAAATGTGCTATGATAAAATTGATAAATTAGGATTTAGAGGATGTGAATGAGCAGCATGAAGAAAACAAAAGAAGGAATTAATTTGAAAAAACTCCTTAGGCTGAAGAATACAGGCAGTATCTTTGTGATTGCGGGGCTTTTGATGATTTTTGTAATAGCGTCGTACACATATATTCTGCAAAGTTCTTACACTAAGACCGCCCTTGAAACAGAAATCACACGTGACACAGCGAGTGCAGATGCAGTACACAAACTTGTGAATGGAAGAATCGGCAAAGAAGATTTTGATCAAATCAAAGATCAATCTGATGAAAAGAAGTAATTATATAAGGATATTTCTTCATATTTCAATGAAATCAGAACACTGAATTCTACTCGATATATTTACACCGCTAAAAAAAATGAAGAAGGAAAACTTGTTTATGTGGTAGACGGTTTGGATCCGGATGCGGATGATGTAAGACGCCCTGGAGATTATATTGAGGAAGAAATGGTCCCGTATATTGATAGGGCTATTTCTGGGGAGAATGTGTACTCTCAGGATATCATTGATACAACATGGGGCCCGATTTTTACGGCTTGCTATCCTGTAAGCGCAAACTATGATGGGACAGGAGAAATCATTGGCGCATTTTGCATTGAAATGGATATGCAATCAGCTTATGGAATGGTTGAAAAGACGAATCATATTTCCATCATCTGCGGTTTAGTCGCAGGAGCTGTATTGCTTTTAATTTGTCTATATACCTATTATGTTTACCAGAAAAGCAAGGCAGAAGAGCAAAAACAAAAACAATTATTAATGACCGCCGCTGAGGAAGCAGATGCTGCCAACAAAGCAAAATCTGCGTTTTTGCTTAGTATTAGCCATGACATCAGAACGCCGATGAATGCCATTATTGGATTTACAAACATTGCGCTTCACCAGAACACGGTTTCAGATATTCATGATAGCTTGGAGAAAGTTCAAAAAAGTTCGAATCATCTTCTCTCTTTGTTGAATGACGTTCTGGATTTTACTCGCATTGAAAGTGGAAAAGTTACTATTTCGCCCGAGCCAATGGACATTACTCAATTGACAGATAACGTCCAGGCGATTATGAATGGACTTCTTTATAATCGAGATCTTAAGTTTGAAGTACATCGAGAAATCTCAAAGAACCCATATGTCCTTGCGGATGTTGTGCGTATCCGAGAAGTTTTGGTGAATCTTCTGGGCAATGCTGTGAAATTCACAAAGGACGGCGGAAAGATTACTTTGGATATCAGCAGTTACCCAGGAGCGGATGAGAAACATATCATAACTCGTTATGTTGTTCGAGATAACGGTATTGGCATGAGCGAAGAGTTCCAGAAAAAATTATTCGATCCGTTTTCACAAGAAGATGATGATAATGCCAGAACCCAATATAAGGGAACCGGTCTTGGTATGGCCATCACAAAAAAATATGTGGATATGATGGGCGGTTCAATTGCTGTTGAGAGCAAAAAAGGTGTAGGTTCTACATTCACAGTGGAGATCCCACTGGAGTTGACAGAACAGGTTATTCAATCAGAACAAAAACAACATCTACATAGAGATTTGACGGGTATTCATGTTCTTATGGCTGAGGATAATGATTTAAATGCTGAACTTGCTACGATAATGCTGGAAGATGCTGGTATGACCGTAACACGCGCATCAGACGGAAAAGAAGTTGTGAATTTGTTTAAAAATCATCCACGAGGCACATACGATTTTATTTTGATGGATATTATGATGCCAAACATGGATGGACACCAAGCAGCAAAAGCCATTCGAGCCTTGGGTATAGAGCGGTCCGATGCAGTTACGATTCCAATTGTAGCTTTGTCTGCAAATGCTTTTATAGATGATATTCAGGAATCCCTGGATTCAGGCATGAATGACCATATTTCCAAGCCGATTAACATGGAGGAATTAATCGATACTATCACTAAATACATTAAACACGATTAGGAAAACAAAGAAGTTAATTCTGATGAAAAGTTTGCACTGGTCTTGCACTGACTTTTCTCTTTTGATGTGATATTATTATAATCGCCAGAAAAGCAATGAGGGTCTACGGAGTTTTCCGTAGGCTCTTTTTTCTTGGCCGGATGCGTCTTTCATCCTTTCACGCATCCGTACATACGAAAGGAGGATTTTTTTTGTGAAAATCTTAGAAAACAATAACAAATCAAACAACCTAGAAGAAAACTTAATTTTGGTTGAAACTATTCCGATAAAAGAATATACTTATAATAGGTTTGTTGTATCGTTTGGAGGAAAATTATGGATTATATAACAACGATCGAAATGTCAAAAATATGGGGAATTTCATCTAGAAGAATTTCTCTTTTATGTAGCCAGGGAAGAGTGCCTGGAGCAGAGAAAAAGGGAAAGACTTGGCTAATACCAAAAGATGCGGTAAAGCCAACAGATCCTCGAAAGAAAAATAGATGACGTATTGGAGGTTATAATGCTTATGGGAAGACCAGAACATTGGTATATTTTAAGGATAAAATTTGTGAAATAAAGAATAAGCTTGTGAAGGCTATTTTTTATTATATAACAGTAATTATGCTGGTATTGGATCCAATATATTTGTGTTTACTCAGTGGAGCATTTGGTGGTGGAGATGTAAACGGAATCCTTTATTTAATGCCACAGGCATGGATATGGACGATTTTCGCCTTCATATTACTTTTTAACATATGGATTCTATTAAAAAAGGTAAATCCAACGTATACTGCGTCATTTAAGGAAAGATGAAACAAAGGGAGAAGATATGGAATCAGATATCATTAAAATCAGTCATCTGAATAAAAGCTTTAGCGAAGTAAAAGCGGTAAATGATTTGAGCTTTCGTGTGAAAAAAGGAGAATTGTTTGCGTTTCTTGGAGTAAACGGTGCAGGGAAAAGTACAACCATTTCCATTCTCTGCGGATTGCAGAAAAAAGACAGCGGAACGGTTCAGGTAAACGGAATAGAAACTGACAAAGCCGGCGCACAGACAAAAAGAATGCTTGGTGTTGTGTTTCAGGATAGCGTACTTGATAAACCGCTTACGGTGAAAGAAAACCTAAAGAGCAGAGCTGCTTTATACGGCATTACAGGAAATGCCTTTGATAAGAGATTACAGGAGCTGGTCGAGATTCTGGATTTTGACGAGTTTTTAAACAGACCTGTAGGTAAGCTGTCGGGAGGTCAGAGAAGAAGAATTGATATTGCCCGTGCATTATTGCACAGACCGGAGATTTTGATTCTTGACGAGCCTACTACAGGGCTTGATCCGCAGACAAGGCAGTTAATCTGGAATGTTATCGAGAAGCTTCAGAAAACAGAAAATATGACAGTATTTTTGACTACACATTATATGGAAGAAGCTGCCAATGCTGGTTATGTTGTAATTCTTGACAAAGGAAGTGTTGTAGCAGAAGGTACACCGTTTGAACTTAAAAATGATTATGTACAGGATATAGTGTCTGTTTATGGTATTTCCGAAGATGAAATAAAGTCATTGAACAGAGAATATAAAAAAATACGTGACGGATATCAGATAAAAGTAAAAAATACGAAAGAAGCTACGGAGCTTATTGTAGAGCATCAGGATCTATTCATGGATTATGAAGTAGTAAAAGGCGGAATGGATGATGTATTTCTTGCAGTCACAGGAAAGAAGCTTGGAGGTGAATGCTGATGAGAACAGTATTGGCATTAATGGACAGGAACAGGAAACTGTTTTTTAAAGATAAAGGTATGTTGTTTACATCAATGATCACACCAGTTATTCTGATTGTTCTTTATGCTACATTTCTTGCAAAGGTTTTCAGAGATTCTTTTACAGCAGCGATTTCGGATATGATTATGATTTCGGATAAGCTTATTAATGGAACCGTAGCAGCACAACTGACAGCATCACTTATGGCAGTAAGCTGTATTACTGTAACATTTTGTGTGAATCTGACTATGGTGCAGGACAAGGCAAATGGAACAAGGAAGGATTTTAATGTTGCACCGGTCAGCAAGGAAAAAATTTATTTGGGATATTTTCTGTCAACAGTAGCTAATTCATTGATGGTCAATGCACTTGCATTTGTATTATGTCTGGGATATTTACTTAAAATGGGATGGTATATGAATACAGCAGACATATTATGGGTTTTATTTGATATGATATTGCTCGTCCTGTTTGGAAGTACGCTTTCAAGTATCATTAGCTTTCCGTTGACAACACAGGGACAGCTTTCGGCTGTAGGTACAATTGTCAGCGCAGGATATGGTTTTATATGTGGTGCTTATATGCCGATTTCAAATTTTGGACCAGGTCTTCAGAAGGCACTGTCTTATCTTCCGAGTACATATGCCACTTCATTGATTAAGAATCATATGCTTCACGGAGTTTTCAGAGAGATGGAGAGAAAAAATTATCCGGATGAAATGGTTGAAGCGATAAGAGACACGCTTGATTGCAATCCGGTATTTCATGGAAATGTGGTGAGTATAAATCAGATGATTGGCATTATGATGGGAAGTATAGCTGTATTTGGAATTATTTACTATGTGGTTACATTGTTGTCAGCGGGTGAAGGCAGACGATAGGAAATATTGTTTTTAGCGGGTGAAAGTTCTGGGGATATGGAACGATCTGAGTACAAATGAGCAGGAAACAGTAATGTCAATGCTGCGTGGTCTTCGGAAGTAGAAGAACGGTTCGAGTATATGTATCGGCTGTTCTTTTTTTATTTTTTGGCGTTAAAACGGTAATGTTTTTCTTGTGTACAGTAGAGTGCTATAGTATAATAAAACCAGTTTTTTGCATAAGTATTAAAGCTATAATATGGAAATCGGCAAACCAGATGAAAGTCTGGGACGCAAAGCTACAGGGCCTGTAAAATGGCAGCCAGTTGCATGAAATGAGGTGCACTGTCTGTCTGGCAGTGCTTTTTTATGATAGAGCACTTGAATAAGTAATACAGAAGCTGTTTGGAAAAATATTGTGAAAAATAGCGGGGAGGTTATTGATAATTAATGAATGTAAAATTAAAATCTGGAAGCAAGCAAGCAACTGTAGCCTGGAGGGTGGGAGAAAGATGAAGAAGTGCAAATTAGTACAGAATATAAGAAATTTCAAATTTTGTTATTTTATATTTTGCACAATGATATGTTTGGTTGTTTTTCCTGTTTCCACATCTGCCCAAGAAAATTCTGATCATGTTATCCGGGTAGGATCTTTTGAGGAAACTTATAATGTAGTCAATGAAAAGGGAGAAAGAAGCGGCTATGGTTATGAGTATCTTCAAGATATTGCAGGTTATGCAGGATGGACATATAAATACATAACAAGTGATTGGAAAAACTGCTTTACACAGTTGAAAAATGGAGAGATTGATATTCTTGTTGGCATTTCCTATACAGACGAACGTGCTGAAAATATGCTTTTTTCCGATATGCCTATGGGGGAAGAGAAATATTACATCTATACGGATGCATCCAATATGGATCTTACAGCAGGAAATTTGGATTCTTTTGAGGGAAAAAATATTGGTGTGTTTAAAGATAATATAACGGAGGATGTGCTTAACGAATGGGAGTTAAAGTATGGTCTGCATACGCAGCATGTCAATGTTTCTAATACCGCAGAAGTTATGGACAAACTGTCGAAACATGAAATTGACTGCTTCGTTTCGGTAGAAGAACCCCGTTGGGAAGAATCGGAGATTTCGCCGATTACAAGTATTGGAGAGACAGAAATCTATTTCGCTATAAATCCCAAACGTCCGGATATCAAAGAAGCACTGGATAGTGCTATGCGCAGAATCAAGGATGACAACCCATTTTACACAGATGATCTCTACAGGCGTTATCTTTCTGCACAGAGCAGCTCGTTTCTTTCAAAAGAAGAAAGGGAGTGGGTTGGACGGCATGGTGCACTCAGGATTGGGTATCTGAATCAGGATGGAGGTATCAGCAGTGTAGATCCATCAACAGGTAAACTGACAGGTGTTATCACAGATTATGTGGATCTTGCAGAAAATTGTCTGCAAGGTCAGACTCTGGAATTTGAATTAAATGGATATGATACAAGAAGTGAACTGCTTCAGGCATTGCAGGATGGAAAAATAGACCTGATTTTTCATGCAAACCAGAATCCATACTTTGCAGAAACAAATGGATTTGCTTTGTCGGATACGCTATTGACTCTCAATATGGCAGCAATTACGGCAAAGGATTCTTTTGATGAAAATAAAGAGAATATAGTTGCCGTTGAAAAAGATAATTTTGCATTGAAAGCATATCTTTCATACAATTATCCGCAATGGGAGGTTGTGGAATATGAGACATCAGATGCAGCAGTAAAAGCAATGCAGAAAGGGGAGACGGATTGTATTGTAAGCAATTCAGGTACTGTTTCAGACTATTTGAAAAATAATAAGCTTCATAGTGTTTTCCTGACAAAAGAAGCTGATGTTTCATTTGCTGTTCAGCAGGGAGAACCGGTTCTTTTGTCCATTCTGAATAAAACACTGACATCTATGCCTACAACTCAATTTTCAGGTGCAGTAGTTTCGTATAATGTTTCCTCACGAAAAGTTACAGCGAAGGATTTTATTCAGGACAATTTACTGGCTGTCTCACTCATAGTTGGAATCTCTATTTTTGTTGCCCTGTGTATAATTCTTGATTCTTTGAAAAAATCAAAACGTGCGGAAGAAAAATCCAAGAAGTCTGCTGAGCAGGCATTGAAGCTGAATCAGGAGCTTGAAGAAAAACAGCAGGAATTACAAAATGCACTTGTAGAAGCACAGAGTGCCAATAAGGCTAAGACTTCCTTTTTAAATAACATGTCTCATGACATCAGGACACCGATCAATGGCATTATGGGCATGCTTACAATTCTTGAAAAAAGCGGAAATGATGGTGAACGGGCAAAAGATTGCCTGAATAAAATAAATGAGTCTTCGAAACTGCTATTATCATTGGTAAATGATGTTTTGGATATGGCAAAGTTAGAATCGGATACCGTGGTTTTTAGTGATGAATCCATCAATCTGGATCAGGTATGTCAGGAAATCACGGAGTCACTATCTTTTCAGGCAGAAGAAAAAGGACTTCATGTTATAGGAGAACATGATGATTACAGTGGTATATATGTTTGGAGCAATGCAGTTCATCTGAAAAAAATATTGATGAATCTGTTTACAAACAGTATGAAGTACAATAAGGTGAATGGTTTTATTTACATGAGTATGAGAACGATTGAAAGATCAGAAGATCACATGACATGTGAATTTAAAATAAAAGATAATGGAATTGGAATGTCAGAAGAATTTATAAAAAATGAATTGTTTACTCCATTTGTACAGGCAGATAATTCCCCACGTTCTGATTATAATGGGACAGGTCTGGGAATGCCTATTGTGAAACAACTTGTAGAAAAGATGGGCGGAACCATAACAGTTGAAAGCAAGCTTGGTGAAGGAAGCTGTTTTACTGTAATACTTCCATTTAAAATTGATACGAATGCACGGCTGGAAGAAAAAGAAGATTTCAATGCAGATATATCAGGTGTCCGGATATTATTGGTTGAAGATAATGAGCTGAATGCGGAAATAGCAGAATTTATACTGACGGAAAATGGGGCTAAAGTAGAAACAGTGAAAAATGGGTTAGAAGCTGTTCAGCACTTTGAAGCCTGCGAATCAGGAACATACGATGTTATTTTAATGGATGTCATGATGCCGGTGATGGATGGGCTTACTGCCACAAAAACAATAAGATCCCTGGAACGGCAGGATGCAAAAACAATCCCTATCATTGCTATGACTGCAAATGCATTTAGGGAAGATGCAGAAAAGTGTATGGAAGCAGGAATGAATGCACATTTGTCAAAGCCGATTGTGATTGAGGAAGTTATAAAAACGATTTTAAGGTATGTTCATAATGATTAGCAGAGGTTCATGAATTAGTGGAATACAATTGACAGGGCTAAAAGATGACAATGCAGGAGTGCTATAAAGCTATCGGAGGAAACTATGAGGCTGTTTTGGGACGCCTTCACAGCGAAGCACTGATTCAGAGATTTACATTAAAGTTCCTTGAAGACCAGAGTTATCTACAGTTAAAATAGGCATTGGAAAATAAAAATTATGAAGATGCTTTCCGCAGTGCGCACACATTGAAAGGGGTGTGTCAGAAGCTTTCCCTTGACCGTCTGTATGAGGTTAGTGATAAATCCTTACCGAACCAGATTTATTCACAGAATCTTATCAAGGTTATGCAGGAAAAAATCGATTTCTTCAAATCGAACAGTGGCATAAATTCGATTGATTACAATGCAAGTTCGGGGCAATTAACTATAATAAATGAAAAACAGAAGATAATATACCAGAGAGAAGATCCGGGATTTGATGTATTCAAAGTGTTTGAATAACTGCGCGTCGCATTCTCGTTACTTCAGTAATAGATAAGATTCTATAAAAGATAATACTATCTGATTTAAAATAATTCAACTACTTTCGACATTACTATAAATCAAAACAAATTGATTGACAAAGAAAACCTAGAGTTTATGCGGGATTAATGGACTTTATAATCGATGTAACTGTCAAAGCCCCGGCTGCCCTGATTGTTTCATTATCAAATTGACATCTGATTATTGTATAGTATAATTACAATTAAAAACACCGAAGATAAAAGACGGAGGAATTATATGAAAGCACATAAATATTGGTCAGTAGGAGCATTGATCACAATGATTGGTACTTTTTACACTGGACATAAAGGGTTAAAATCAAGCCACAAATACTTTGCGTTAAGCTCTATGCTATGTATGACAATGGCGATATATACAGGGCATAAAATGATTTCCGGGAATAGGAAGAAAAAGGCGAATAAAGAGAAAGTTACAGAGAGGGAGGAATAATTAATGTTGGAAGTAGGGGTCAAGGCACCTGATTTTGAGTTGCCAGATCAAAATGGAAAAATACACAGATTATCGGATTATGCAGGAAAAAAAGTAGTATTATATTTCTATCCCAAGGATAATACAGCGGGATGTACGAAACAGGCATGTGGTTTTTCCGAGAGATATCCTCAGTTTATTGAAAAAGGTGCAGTTATTCTTGGAGTCAGTAAGGATTCTGTATCCTCTCATAAGAGATTTGAGGAAAAATATGGACTGGCATTTACACTTTTAGCAGATCCAGAGCGGAAAGTTATTGAAGCTTATGATGTATGGAAAGAAAAGAAAAATTATGGCAAAGTTTCTATGGGTGTGGTAAGAACTACATATCTTATCGATGAACAGGGAGTTATCATCAAAGCCAATAATAAAGTCAAAGCAGCAGATGATCCTGAAAATATGCTTAAGGAATTAGATTAATGAAGATAATATTATCCCCTGCTAAAAAGATGATTACAGATACTGACAGCATAGCGCCGGATGGATTGCCTGAATTTATTGAAAAGACGACAGAGATACAAAGTTGGTTGAAAAGTAAGTCAAAAGAAGAACTGAAGACTATTTGGAAATGTAATGACAAAATTACAGAACAGAACTTCAATAGATTGGAAAACATGGATCTTTATCATTTACTTACTCCAGCTGTCTTATCATATGAAGGAATTGCTTTTCAATATATGGCCCCATCCGTGTTTGAGGACAGTCAGTTTGAGTATGTACAAAATCATTTGAGAATACTATCTGCGTTTTATGGCGTTCTAAAACCGTTGGATGGCGTGACACCTTACCGCTTGGAAATGCAGGCAAAAGTCGGCATAGGAGATGCAAAAAACTTATATGAATACTGGGGAGATATGTTGTATTGTTCAGTGATCGACAACAGTAGGATTATAATTAACCTGGCATCAAAAGAATATTCCAAATCTATAGAAAAGTATCTGACATTACGGGATAAGTATATTACAATTGTATTTTGCGAGTTATCAGGAGATAAACTGGTGACAAAAGGTACATATGCGAAGATGGCTCGTGGTGAAATGGTTAGGTTCATGGCTGAAAATAGTATTGAAAATCCTGAGGATATAAAAAAATTTGACAGACTTGGCTATGCGTTCAGGCATGATCTATCGTCAGATACGGAATATATTTTTGAACGCAGAATAGAGATAACATCTTATTAAAAAGGTACTTATTGTAGGTATTTTTTTAATAAAGTGATTCGATTTAACTTAAAAAATCATTACAATGTCAGGTGTGTAAAATGCGGTGAGGTATCAGGTGTAGACGTGGATGAAATATCAGACTTGATAGAAATGATTCATGACACGAATGGAATAAAATATTTAGATTATGATATTTCATTTAAAGGTATTTGCCCAAAATGCAGGGAGAAAGTAAAGGAATAGCATAGTTATTGAAATGAATATTATTTAAGGTTCAGGATAAATTGCAAAATGCAGACAAACAAGAAAAAAAGTAAAAATATAATAGGTATTATACAGAGTGTCCTTATATTGATATTAGTAGTTCTTATTATTTTTATGATGATTCAGATTAGTAGGCTACAGGGGACAGCACGCGTAATAAATTATGCAGGCCTAGTACGTGGAGCTACACAGCGCGAAGTAAAATTAGAAATTACAGGAAACCAAAATGAAGAATTAATTAAATATTTGGATGATATTTTTCTTGGATTAAGATATCAGGATGGACATTATGATCTGGTAAAACTCAATGACGAAGAATATCTGGAAAAATTGCAAATTCAGAGTGATTACTGGGAAAAATTGAAAAAAGAGATTGAAGCAGTAAGAAACAAGGGATACGAAAATACAGACATTGTTAATATGAGTGAAATATATTTTACGATGGCAGATGAAACTGTCTCTGCCGCAGAAAGCTATTCAGAAAAGATTGCTATAAAGATTCGTACCATAGAGCTTCTGTCGGCACTTGATATGTTGAGTCTGGTGATATTGGTTATTATGCAGACTCTAAGGGCAATGCAGATGGCAATGCAAAACAGACTGCTGGAACAGAAAGCATTCATAGATGCCTATACTGGACTGCCAAATAAAAATGCCTGTAATGAGCTACTTAATAAAAAAGATATAATTACAGATCCTACAGCATGCATAATGTTTGATTTAGATAATCTAAAAACTGTAAATGATACAATGGGACATTCCGCAGGAGATCAGTTAATATTGAATTTCGCAAAGCTTTTGCGCAGTGTTATTCCAGAAAAGGATTTTGTTGGAAGATATGGCGGAGATGAGTTTATAGCAGTCATTTATCATACAAGCGAGGCGGAAATTAAGGTGATATTAAAATCATTGTACAGAGAAAAAAACAGATTAAATAGTTATGAAAATCAAATACCAATCGACTATGCCTGCGGATGGGCATTATCCTCCGATGATATGTCGAGTACAATGCAGATGTTATTGGATGAGGCAGATGCTTATATGTATAAAAATAAACAGTTATGCAAGAAATATAATTAGCTTTCAGCTCAGAGTAGATGAATCTTCTTAAATGAGTAATCGATAGAACCCTGTTGGAAAAACCAATAGAGTTTTTACTATGTTATTGTGTGATAATATCACGAAAGTCAGTTTATAATACAATCATAAATTAAGCAAGTAAGACTCCGAAAGATTTTTGAACAATTCCGTATTGGTATGAAGATTTGTCATGAAGTTATCGCTATACTTCCGGGTTGCACCGCAGAGAAATCTGCGGTGTTTTTTGACTTTCTGTATATGGTGAGTTTGATGGAAAACAGATCAATGATACTGGAGTAGGGCTTCCGCGGATATTGAGAAAATGGAACGAATGTGATATCTTTTTATTAGGATAAAACGGCGCGAGGAGGAAATGACATGGTTGTTTATTTTTCAGGAACGGGAAACAGTAAATATGTAGCAGAGAGGATTGTCGGCAGCTTGCAGGAAAAACTGATCTGTATGAACGAACGGATCAAATCGGGCGATACCGGGTCTGTTAAGACAGGAGAGAATCTGGTAGTGGTGGTGCCGACTTATGCATGGAGGATCCCGCGTGTGGTTTCTGACTGGATCGGACAGACAGAATTTGTCGGGGCGAAGAATGTCTGGTATGTGATGAGCTGCGGAAGCGGTATTGGTGGCGCAGATATATACAATCGAAAACTGAGTGAGAAAAAAGGATTAAAGCATATGGGGACGGCACAGATCATTATGCCGGAGAATTACATTGCCATGTTTAATGCTCCCGATGTGGAGAAAGCAAAGAAAATCGTTGCGGCAGCAGGTCCTGATATTTCTAAAGCTGTGTTGGCAATCAAACATGGAGAGAAGCTTCCATCAAAAAGTGGCTTCGGTGCATCTTTTGAGAGTGGTCTGGTGAATGATATCTTCTATGCGGCATTTGTAAAAGCAAAGGCATTTTATGCAGATCAGACCTGTACCGGATGCGGCAAATGTGTAAAAGTCTGTCCGTTAAACAATGTGACAATGAAAAATAAGAAACCTGTATGGGGAAAGCATTGTACGCATTGTATGGCCTGCATCTGCTATTGTCCGGCTGAGGCAATCGAATATGGCAGGAAGAGTGTTGGAAAGCCCAGATATTGTTTTGAGAATCTGGGGCTTGAGAAATATGACTATAGCAATCCTCTAAAATAATGCATCTTAATTCAGTCCATCAGAGTGTGAAATCTGCGTCAGATATTTTTGCCTTGCGTCAGCACGCCTGCAGATATCTTCCTTGTCTTTCGCACTCTGCTGAACTCTCTTAAATGCATTATTTACGAGGATTGCTATAGACGGTCGTAAATTGCAGGCAAGATATGGAACATAAAAAAGTATCTGATAAGGGGGTATTAGATCATGTCTGCTTATCAGATACTTTGTTTATGCTTCTGGCTGTGTTCGTGTCATCAGTTGATTAGTTTGATATTTACGATCAATTCTCGAAAAATGTGACAGTAAAACCATCAGTTCCTATAGTTACGTCAGAAATAGTATCATTATCCCAGAGAGCATCCGTAATAACAGACTTTAAGGCTTCGTCCAGAATAAGATTAAATTCTTCTTCGATAAGTGAGAATGGAACCAATTTCTGGACTTCTGCACATTCCAGAATAAAATTAAGTATTTTTTCTTCCATGATAAATCCTCCTCGTAAAATTCCATACAGCATATATTACAATAGACAAAGCAATCTGTCCACCTTAGATTTTATTTTTGATAATTCATTATTCCTTTCGTTTTTGGACACTCACAGGGTTCGGAATTAACTGTGGGTGTCTTTTTTTCGCTGTTGCTTTGTGATAGCTGGCTTTATTCTGGTTTTGGCTTTCCTCGGAGAAACTGGAGATAAAAGGATGAAAAAAGAAATCCCTGATCCCTCAAGTTGATTGAGGGGGGGCAGGGGAGTTAAAGTGTCGAAGACACTTTTTGTTTGGAACTGTCCTATTCTTCAACGTTACCAAAGCATTTGACATATGCGTCGTTTATGAGTATCGTCACACACAATAAAAAGTGAATTCGAATTCACTTTTTGCCTGCCGACTATCTGAGAAGAGACATACTGGAAAGGATTGGTAATTGAATCATGTTTTTATTCTGTAGTTTTGCTGTTCCGGATTTTTTTCGTCTCAAAAACAATTATCTTTGAATCAGTTATAATAATTTTATGAAATTCATCATATTACCGCTGGATAGTTCTATGCCAAATTGCACATTATAACATACAGAACAGGAGGAATGCTTATGACATTGGAACAGGTTGTACTGACAATGATTAATGACAAAATGCTTGATAATGGACAGATTTCCGAAAAACTGCACAGCAGTATCCAGAAAGACATTATAACCTTGAGTACATTCAATACAGTAGTCGCGAAGAATGGAGAACAGATGGACAGTTCAGATGAATATTGCCAGCGAATCAGTTGATTGGAAAGGAATAAGATGGATATTTATGCAACACGTGAGGAACTGAAATCCCGGCAGAAAAATATATTTGATCTGAAACTGAATGTGGCGTATTATGCCCGAGTCAGTACGGATAAGGAGGAACAGAAAACCTCTATTGAGCATCAGTGGACTTTTTTTGAACAATTGATTTCAGACGTAAAGAATTGGACGCTTGTGGATGGTTATATAGACGAAGGAATCTCCGGTATTACCGTAACCCACAGAGAGGAATTCCAGAGAATGCTCCAGGATGCAAAAGCCGGGAAAATTGATCTTATCATAACTAAAGAGATCACCCGTTTTGCCCGAAACGTATTAGACAGTATACGATATACAAGAGAGCTTCTGGACTGTGGAACTGCTGTCTGGTTTAGGAATGACAATATCAATACATTAGATGAGGATTCGGAACTCAGGCTGTCGATTATGTCCGGTATTGCACAGGAAGAAAGCAGAAAACTTTCAAGTCGTGTGCGTTTCGGTCATGCAAGATCCATACAGAACGGTGTGGTTCTTGGTAATTCACATATATATGGATGGGACAAGCGAAACGGAAAATTGTTTTTGAATCCCAAAGAGGCAAAAATGGTACAGCTTATTTTTGAAAAATATGCCCTGGGAAACTGGTCTACCCATTCACTGGAACAATTTTTATGGGAATGTGGATACAGAAATTATAAAGGGGGAAAGATTGACAGCCATGTGATTGCCAATATTATCCGAAATCCTAAATATAAGGGTTACTATGTTGGTGGAAAAGTAAAAATAGTTGATCTCTTTACTAAGAAACAGAAATTCCTGCCTGAAGATGAATGGGTGATGTATAAAGACGATGGTAACCATGTCCCTGCAATTGTGGATGAAAAACTGTGGGAAGATGCAAACAGGATTCTGGAAGAAAGAAGTAAAAATATCAAGTTGAAAAAAACTTCCTATAAGCAGGACAACCTTTTTACCGGACTTATACATTGTGCGGAAGATAAAGCTGCATACTGGCTGAAAGTCAGAACTGTCCGCGGAAAAGCCGCAAAGACCTGGGTATGCAGTCATCGCATAAAACAGGGCGCAGTTTCCTGCAGATCAAAACCGGTAAAAGAAGAAATCCTGCTGGAGATGATATCGGATGTTTATAACAATCTGGCTCAAAGCAATAAAAGTATATTGCATAAGTATCTGGAACTTTATGAGAAAGAGATTAACAAAACAGAAGGAACTGAAGAAAAAATTGACAACATACAGCATGAAATAACAGTACTGGAACAGAAGAGAGATAAGCTGCTGGATTACAATATGGGCGGCTACATTTCTGATGCGGAATTTTTAAGCAGAAACAAGGTTTTTACACAGCAGATAGCAGAGAAAAAAGCGAATCTGGAACAATTGAAAAGCATGAAACCTCTTTCAAAAACAGAATTGACAGATCAGATGGACAGGATATTAGATTATGCAAAGGAATATTCCTGCGTAAAACCCAAAGATATCACCAGAGCCATGATTGAAAACACAATCAATAATATAGAAATAACTCCGGTTAATGAAAAGAAAGCAGAAGTGATGATCGTATTTAAAAGTGGAAGTCTGCACAGCTCTGAATCTGTTATTCCGTCACTGGGACAGGAAAAAACTTATACTACGGAGACAGGGTATGAATATGTTGTACATTCAGGAATTTCTATGTAGATATTGCACTCACATATGGAATTCTTTTGCGAAGGTTACGAAAAGTAAGAAGTAGTGAATATTTCAGTTTGAAATAATATATAAAACAGGTGTAAGACATGGCAAATACGAAAAAAAGATGGACAGCCGATGAAATCGAAATGTTAAGAAAGTACTATCCCGCAGAGGGAGATCAGGTCTGTGAAAGATTATCCGGAAGAACTGCAAAAAGCTGCAGGATCCAGGCATCAAAAATGGAAATATCCAAAAACATTTCCTCTTCAGCAACTGTACAGAATGATGTTAAATATGTCAGATTATGGACAGAGGCAGAGGATAAAATACTCAGAGAGTATTATGCTGCGGAGGGCAGTAAGGTACGTTATCGCTTAAATCAGAGATCAGCAGAATCCTGCAGAGGAAGAGCTGCTGCATTAGGACTTACTTATTCCGGGGCAAACAGAAAATGGAGCAGCAGCGAAGATGAAATTCTGAGAAACTATTATCCGACAGAAGGTGCTGAAGTTCAGAAAAGACTGGAGGGAAGATCCAAAGAGGCATGTAATAAAAGAGCTGCCAAATTAGGTCTTTGCATACAGGGAAGAAAAGAATGGACTGCAGAAGAAGATGAAATTATAAGAACATATTACAAAGCGGAAGGCAGGAAGGCAGCAGAACGATTGGAAGGGAGAACTCTGACTGCCTGTCAGTCCAGAGCTAAGTACTTAAATGTCAGATCAGACAATAACAGACTTCCATGGACACAGGAAGAGGATGCGATCATTTCCCGATATTATGAAGAAAAAGGTGCCGGATATGTGCATACTCTTATTCCTGAAAGATCTCTTCAGGCATGCAAATACAGAGCGATGATTCTGGGATTAAGCAGGAAAACCAATGATCCATGGACAAAAGCCGAAGAGAAGATACTGAAGAAATACTACCCGGTTGAGGGCAGCAATGTTTATAAACGTCTGAATAACCGTACCAGAAATGCCTGCATCAGCAAGGCAGCCCAATTACATCTGCAATATGGACTTCCTATGTATAAAGGACCTGTATTGGATGAATGGATCATACTGGCAGTGAAACAGGGGATCACAAAAGTAAGACAATCTATGACATACAGTGAGATAACCTTTAAACCCGGAAAACTCCCTGAACTGCATCTGAGACTGGAATGTGATGAAACCGGAAAATTCAGGGTTTATGAGAAGTCTGTTCTTTTGGATGAAAAAGAATATGACAGGCAACGGGTTGAGAATCTCGCGGATACAATGGGGCTTCAGATAGAAGGAAACAAAATTACTTTAAACAGCAGCGAAAAAGAGATAGAAGATGATATTTTCAGACTGATAGCAGGATGTTACCTGATTTATTACCTGCATTATTTTATGGAATTGCCATAATTGCTCTATTCTGTCTTATCTTGCTGTGAAATGATAAAAATTTGTCAACAGGATACTGCTTGATTTATGAGATACTTTCTCAACAGATGCAGAATAATTCTCTTGCATTTTCACGCAGGTTAGAATATACTAACCAACAGAGTTAACCAAAGCAAACTATTGCGTGATTTGATCATTTAAATTTCCACTGCAGAAATGGGGTGAATCGGATGATTTTATCCGCTTCATCTGAAATGAGATGATACACAGATAGCTTCAAGTCAGGGTCGAAACATCTTTGGCCCCTGATATCATATTACAGGAGGATAAAGAAACAGATGAAGAAAAGAATGGCAATTCTGATGTCTATGGCAATTGCGGCAAACATGATTGCTTCTGTACCGGTATGTGCAGCAGACATATTTACAGATTCAATGACTACGGATTCAGCGATCACACAGGAGGCAGATGATGATTCCTTTAGTGATGGATCGGGAACACCGGATTTTGCGGATGAGCAGGAGAATGTACAGGTGGCTCAGGATGAGGGTACACAAAGTGTGAAAGAACCGCCGGAGGTGATAGCAGAATATGAAAGTGGTTCTTTTGCGAATGTTTGTAAACTAAAAACTTCTCTTAACTCAAGGTATGTTGAGCAAATTACAGGAATATCTATTAATGGAACAGAGTGGAATGAAGTAACTTATTCGTGGAATCTTACAGGAACAACATATATTAAAAAAGACTCAGACGGTTATGTTGGACTATCTCCAGATAGACTTGAAGTGGGTAATGAGATTGTAATCACCAGTACCGGATACAAGGATCTTACTTTAAAGGTAACAGGAACCGGAAAACACTGGAACGTTGAAAAAGTAACTTCACAGTCTGAAACTGAACAGACCAAAGATGCGCCAACATTTGCGGGAGATCAAGTGGAAATTTCAGGTACAGACTACAAGATCATTAAACCAGCTGATGAAAATAATGTTTCTGATTATATCAGTAAAATCAAAGAAATATCTGTAGATGGGACAGTATGGGATAAAACAGATTATGCAATAGCATTATATGGCAGAAAAGCATATTGTCCAGACAGCAGTAATAATCGTGTTGTATTTGATTCAACTGTACTTCATACTGGAAATGTCATTACAATAAAAAGTGATGGATATAAAGAACTTTATCTTAAGGTAACTGCAGAAGGAAATGACTTCAAAGTTGTTACAGCTGATTCCGGTGAAACTAATATTAACGGTGCATCTAACGGAGTGAACACTCTTCATGTCAGATTAAAAGGATACTTCGAAAGCGCTGTTACAGGGCAGCAGAAATACGATGCAGTTTCAGGGGCATCCACTTCTGTTTCATCCAACAAAAACAGTAATGTAGTTGTGGAAGCAGCTGATCTTCCGGATGGGCAGGAACCTGTTGAAGCTGACTGGAAGGAGTTAAAAGAAACAGGTGTAAAAATTGACACAAAGAATACAAAGGTAAACATTGACAGTGAAAGTGGGATGGCAGGGATGTATTCCACATATGACAGTTCTCTGTCTCTCAGCGGAACTCCTGCTAAAATCGGTACATATCCTGTCAATGTTACAGTAACTGATGAATCAGGGCGTACAGTAACAAGTAATGAGCTTACTTTCAAGGTTTACAGTACTAAGGAAAAACTGGCAGATCATCTGAAGCTTGAAAATGCAACCAAGACTGCAGATGGAAAATACATGTATGATATGGATCCATGGGTAATTCCTGATTTTAATGATACAGATGATATTGTAACAGTCCCGGCAGAGATTAAAGCCTGGTATGGCTCTCACACCAGCGGTACATATGGAGAACTGGGATATGCTGTTTCAGAGGGAGAAGCTACAACCCAGACATTGATCATACCGGCTGGATGTGATCTTACAATGGTCAATATGAAGGTTCTCAGCAGTGTGAAGATAAAAGTAGAAAATGGCGGAACATTGAATCTGAGAGATTCTTCCATATATGGACAGATTGAAGTAGAAAATGGTGGAACAATATCTGTCAATCACGATGATTATAGCGGAAAATTCCTGACAGGTACTTCCATTAATGGACAGCTGATTCTGAATGATGGAGCGACCATAAAGAATTCCATGATCTACTCCAACACTAATTTCCTTCCCAATGGAACACAGGCACGTCACAATACATCACCTGTTGTTGTGATAAGCGGAAATGTAAAGGTAGAAGGAAAAGTATATATCAAAGGTGATGAAGCTGCCACAGGAACAGATCCTGCCACAGGAAAAAGCTACAGCGGACAGCCGGCCTTGAAAGTCAGCAGCGGAACACTTACTATTGGCGAGGGCAGCCAGCTTGCAGCATACGGCGGAGGAAACATAGCAACTACTTCAGTTGGCGGTGCAGCGGTGATTCTTGACAACGGAACGATTTCCGGAGCAGGAACGTTGATTGCTGTTGCAGGACGAGGAGATGGTGATAACGGTGGCAATGCAGTTGAGGGCACCGGAAATGTAGAAACAGCAAAAGCATATCTGGAGGGGGGTTCTGCTTATTCATTTATGAACAAAAATGCGGAGCCAGGTAAAGCGTATACTGAATCTGTCACTATATCTCCTTCTACAAAAGGAACAGCAGTAAATGGTAAAAAAATAACTTCCAACAGTGAATCTGCTCCGGATACATATTGGAGTGACATTACAAAAACACCAGATGATAAAATTCAGAACTGTACTATATCAGATACCACAATCATACAGACCGTAAATCCATCACCATCGGTAAATCCATCACCGTCGGTAAATCCGTCACCATCAGTGAATCCAACAGTAACGCCGGTACCAACTGTTACTCCGATACCGGATGCTTACCCGGAGGGAACTGAGGAAGATAGAAATGGAAACCTTGTTACACCGGAAGGAATCGTGATCAGTTCAGATGGAACTGTAACACTTCCGGATGGCACGAAGCTGACACCTGATGCAGATGGTAAAAAGCCAACTGTAAATAAAGATGAAACTGTAACAGATACAAAAGGAAATACCTACAGTACAGACGGAAGTATCACAGATTCAGACGGAAATTATACCAGACCTGCAAAAGCAGTTATAAAGAATGTATCTGTTTCCCAAAACTCCGTAAAAATGGTGCTGAATGAAGAGTGTAAGGGTGCTCTGAAATATGATTATGTGATCGGCACCTCTGAGGATATGCTCAAAACAGGACAGTATACAAAGGTCCTGAAAAATCAGGAAGAACTGAAGTCTGCATTTGCATATATGGATAAGGGAACCTGGTATGTAGCATGCCACGCATGGCTTAAGGGTGAAGATGGCAAAAAAGTATTTGGACAGTGGTCTGAGATCCATAAAGTAGATGTGAGTGCCATTACGCCACAAGCACCTGTGATCAGTAAGGTAACTGTTAAAGGCTCCACAGTGACAGTAAAATATACGAAGAGCAAAAACGCTCAGGGCTATGATGTAGTTCTCAGTGATACCCTTACCAAAACTAACGGACAGAAATGCCCTGCTGTTTCCGGAGAAAATTATTATGTAAAAAAGATAAAAGGAAATACAGTAACTGTTACATTTAAGAATGTTAAATCAGGCACTTATTATATTGGTTTACATGCATGGAACCGTACTTCTGAGGATAATTCAAAAACATTCAGTGAATGGTCAAATGTCAGAAAAGTTAAAATGAAATAAAAAATTGTGAATAATGGTTGAATAAATCAGAGGGGATACCGGCAATGCACATTATACATTGCAGTATCCCCTCTGATTTGTCAGGAATGTTGCAGAGATTTCGCTTTTAAGAAAAAAGATACCAGTTTTACTAGCAGTTTATGTGGAAAACCGGAAAGAACCCTACGGAATAAAAAGTGTGTATTGGAACCGTTACTGTTCAGGGGTTAGCTGGACAGTAACTTTCCATGTTTATAGATTCGATTTTATCGGCGGTATGAAAGATGGTATGTTGGAAATGGCGAATGGGCATTTTTTCCGTGGGATTAGAAAAATAAACAGCAGGTCCTCACCCACTGCTTATTGCTTTTCGTAACCTCCACAGGGGAGTTACTTGATTCGGTTAAAATATATGTAAATTTTCCACCAAAATATTATTGACGTAAGAAAAGCCACATGGTATTTTATTTTTGGAAAAACTGAAAATTATTTTAAAGGCAAACCTGTTGAAAGGCAGGGACGCAAAGCCAGAAGGGACTAAAGTCAGAAAGCTTGACCATGTCAGCCGATTGCCACTGTTTCCATATCATCATAATATATGGAAAAGCTGTTTGAACAGAAGAGATTCCGATACCTTTTATACTATATAGATGTGTGATTTTAAAGAAATATAGTAGGGACACTGGCAGAGATTTTGGCAGGTGTCCTTTTTGTATGCAAAAATGGGTAACAAAACTAGTGTACCAACAAGTTGATTTCTAGAACAATCTTGCGTCTAAATTTCTTAT
>NZ_JAJDML010000058.1:0-22322 GCF_020594215.1 Blautia sp. DFI.1.216 | reverse complement strand
GCAATCTGGAATGAATTTTGGCTACGTTACTGTGAACGGAGTGAACAGTAACGTTCCCTGATTCACACTGCAGGTACTGAAAAAATCCTTGACTTTTTTTAAAACAGTCCGTATAATAACCAACGGTAAATTTAAGAAACAGATATTTGGTATTATTGGAAACGGTACATCCTCCTGGATGGTTATGAACAACACAAATCTCTAATTGATGTTATTCATACTATCTAAGGAGGATTTTTTATGCCTAAAAACAAGTTTCAGGAAGTTATTTTTACGATTATCATGGTGTTTGTAATGGTTTATGCCATGATCTGCTACAACATTGTACTGAACACAGGGACAATGACAAATGAGACATTTCTGTTAGCTTTTCATGAATTAACATTCATGGGACCGATTGCATTTATTCTTGATTTCTTTATCATCGGTGGTCTTGCAAAGAAGATTGCATTTGGTATTGTGGATATGAGAAGAGATAATCCGTTCCACCTTGTACTTGCAATCTCAGCAGTATCCGTTGCATTTATGTGTCCATGTATGAGCTTTGCGGCAACTGTGCTGATCAAACATGCACCGGCAAGTCAGATCATTCCCACATGGCTCCAGACAACAGCAATGAACTTTCCGATGGCATTCTTCTGGCAGATATTTTATGCCGGACCATTCGTAAGATTTATTTTCGGAAAGCTTTTCCCGGAGAAAGAAAAGGCAGCAGCTTCTGCCGAATAAAAAATAGTAGAATTTTTCTCTCTGCCGCAAGATGATTTTAGGTCGGTTGAGGGATTAGAAAACGCCGGAAACCCGCATAAACTCTATGTTTTTGCGCGTTCTCGGCGTTTCTTTTATCGCCTGTGTTAGTGGTGCTTTTTCGGTAAATGGTGCCCAAATGGTGCCCAAATCCCACGCGGGGCTATAAAACGATATAAGAAGCGGTAAAGAGATACAGCGGTTAAAGCTCTAAATCGCTGCTCTTTTTCTTTGCCGCGCTCTTTGCTTTCTTCGGCTCGGCTTTCTCTGCCTTTGCCGGGTCTGCCTGTTTGACCGCCCCATGATAAGCGTCTAAGACTTCTTTTTTGCGTTCAAGCCGCACGTCCACATAACGGGCGGTAACAGCTTCAAAGTTCATAGACAGCCCAAGCGATACGCCGATACCCGCAAGTGTATGTCCTAACACTTCGCCTACGGTGTAGAAGTCGCCTGTCAGTTGGTGCATATTTGTAGCTGCTGTATGGCGCAAATCGTGAAAGCGGATATGCGGCATATCCAAATCTTCAAGCAGCTTTCCAAACTGGGAAGATACCCACGACGCGGAGATAGGGGAACCGTCCGGCTTCGCTACAACAAGGTCATTGTCATAGTAAGGCTTTCCGTCCTTTTCTGCCTGTTCGCGCTGCGCTTCCTGCATAGCAAACTGTTTGAGAAAGAACGGGCGGGCAAGCTCTGTGATAGGCAGCTTTCGCCCGTTGGATTTCGGCGGTGCCATTTCCTCAATGACTTTTGTTTTTGGCGGTACCTTAAAGGGTAGCTGCTCGGAAACGTCAAAGGTGTTGTTTTCCAAATCCACATTGCGCCAACGCAAGCCCAGGATTTCAGAACGGCGCATACCGTAAAGCCCGCCTAAGATAACGGGCATTTCCCAAACGGTACCCTCGACGCGCTGCATAAGGGCTTTTACCTGTTCCGGCGTGTACGGGTCGGGGGTCTTGTCGCTCTTTCCAAACTTCGTAAGCGTGTCCTTTGCTGCGTTTGTTTCGATATAGCGGTATTTCCGGGCATGGCTCAACGCCACGCTCAAAACACGCTTTGCCCCGGCTGCGGTGGACGGTTTCAAGCCTTTGTCAATAATCTGCTGAAACATTTTGTCTACCATAGCGGGGGTAAGCTGATTAAGGGCAACGCCGCCGATATATGGCGTGATGTAGTTTGCAATCGTTCTTTTGTACCCGTCGTAAGTAGAGGGGCGCAAGTTCACTCTTGCATAGCTTTCTACCCATTCATTCAGATAGCTTGCAACGGTCTGTTTCCGCTGTGAAGCGATAGACGCAATCTGTCCCGGATTATGGAGCTTTGCTTTCATCTCTGCTTCATGCTGCGTTGCTTCCTTTTTTGTTGGAAAGCCCTTTTTTGAATAGGTTTTCTTTTCCCCATTCGGGGCGGTGTACTTTATATTCACGTCGTAAACTGTACCCGGCCGCCCGGTCAGTACGCCGTTGCTGTCGCGTTTATTCTTAACCTGCCTTGTTGATATAGCCATAGCTTAACCTCCCTGTCGTGCCGGGGGCTTCGCTGTCGTCTTTGCCCTGTGGTACCAGTCCCAGATTGCAGCGTCAGCTATCAAACGACGGTTTCCATTTTGTATATATTCAAGCTCGCCACTATCCATAAGCTCGCGCAGTTTATTTTCCCCGATACCGCTAATCTTGCTCATTTGCTCAACGGTCTTTAACATAGGGAATACAGGGATAGCGGGGCTTGCTGTTTCCTTTTTTGCCATAGGAAAATACCCCCTTTCATAAATGGCTAAAAAGTCAAGTTACAAAAAGTGGGCTTTAACCGGGCGGCTGTTAGCACAACCTCGCGGGAATTGCACCCCTGCTCATTTAAGGCAGCTTTACCCATTGCCTGCGACGCTCTGAACGCTCGGACTGTGGCTGTAAAGGCTTATCTCCCCTCAATGCGTGTTGTCGCCCGCAAGCTGCTAACTTGCTTCCCGTCGCGGTGTTTCTCGCTCGGCTTTTCCCGATAGAGGAATAGCGTCATGGCGCACCCTCCGTATGGCTCGGCGCAAAAAGGACGTACCCGGTTTGCCCTATACTGCGTCGCCGTTATCTTGCGTCGCTTTCTTTGTCAAGGAACATACGGGGCTGCTGCGGATTGATACGAAACGGAAAAGGGGTTAAGACGTTTCGGTATCGGTGCAGTTATTCAACCCTAAATGTGAGGATTGCCCTCATTAGTCTTGCTTGCAGCCGTTGGCGAATATCCTCGTCAACGCCAAAATAGACGTTTCCGCGCTCGTCGCAGAGCTTCCGCATGGAAAGGCTCGCTATGTAACCACTAAAATGCTGCAAGACAATTTTCATAGCGTCCGGGTCGCCCTTTGTCGCTGCCACAATGACAGGATAGGGAACAAGGGCAACGTCCGGGAAGTCAGATTGTTTACCATTCGTCCCATTCATCAGCGTGTTCCTCCAAATATTTCTTCAAGATTTCAAAAGAGCTTGTCCGTCTGTACTGTATCGTGCTGCGCGACGTATTGAATAACTTTCCAATCTCCACGTCGGTCATGCCCTCGAAATAGTACAGCATGATAGCTTTCCTTTTTTCTTCCGGCAAAGTGCGGATTGCTTCAAGCAGCAGCTTCGGCGTGATTTTCTTTCCTGCCTGCTGATAGCTCGGCTCGGCTTCTTCGTCTTGAAAATACTTATCAAGCGTATAAAGCTGTCGTTCCTCATGCAAGGCAAGGTCGGAAAACGACACTTCCTTTGCTCTGCGACGCCGGATTTCCTCGTGGGCGTTGCAGGCTTCGTTGTGCAGCACCCGTTTACAGAAACTTTGAAAGATACATTGCTTCTGAAATTCCACGCGATTAGGTTCCATGTTCTCACCTCCTTTCGTGTTGAAAGGTGGCGGTACCTCCCCTTTTCGCGGGATAATACAGGCGATTTTTTCAAACGCCGAATGAAAGCGAAACTTTTTTGAAAAAACCTCCCGAAAATGCAAAATGCGCCTGTCTGCAAGATGCAGACAAGCGCAAAGGAATTGTAAGCGGTATTTAGATGATTTGACAGTTCATATATGAGGGTAGAAGTGTTCCCGGCGGCGGTCGGGCTTTTTTTGATAAGCTAAAAGATATGGCGATATAGAAAAAGGACATGGCGATACCTCCTTGATACCGCCGTATCCTCAAAAAAGGGCGACTTTAATACACCCCCCGTTATCTTATTTTTCAAAAAGAAAACGGCGGTTTTGAGTAAATATTTCAAAACCGCCGTTTTATCTGCCTACATTCGGCAGTTTTGTTGTTTTACATAGCATTAAATCGCTATTTGAATTATTGATAATAAGGCGTAAATTTGATATTAAATTTATTTTTCGGAAACGATTTTTTGTAACAGTTTTTGCACGTTTTCTGTTTTCAGCACTTTCCCCGTAGATACTACTTTGTTGTTGACAACAAGAGCAGGTACACTCATAACGCCATATTCCATAACCTTTTTCAAGTCCGTAATATATTCTACTTCTACGGAAATCCCCATTGCTTTAACGGCGGATTGTGTGTTCTCATAAAGAGCATGACAAGACGCACACCCTGAACCTAATACCTTGATACAGCAAATTCTGCCTTGTATGTCTTGACAACAGTTATTCAAATTTTCCGGTTCAACTGTTTCAGACACGGAACAGTTACCATTGCAAGTACAAACAGGAGCGTTTATTTCTTTTTCTTTCTTCTTTCCAAAACCAAATAATGTCATAATAATTACCTCCAAAAAATTTTATATTCGCTTATATTAACAAGTAAGAAATTGCATTGAAAAAATAGCCTACAAGAATAATTCCTATGGTACAAATTGCAATGAAAACACCAAGCAATTTAGGCTTTACGGCTTTTCGTAACATAATCATAGAGGGCAGCGACAGCGTGGTTACACTCATCATAAAAGACAGGACGACACCAAGTTGAGCGCCTTTTGCAAGCAAGGCTTCTGCAATCGGGATTGTACCAAAAATATCTGCATACATAGGAACACCTACAACAGTAGCAATAATGACCCCAATAGGATTACCTGTACCAAGTATTCGTACAATCCATTCTTCGGGAATCCAGTTGTGGATAAAAGCACCAATACCGACACCGATTAGTACATAGGGTGCTACCTTTTTGGCTGTTTCAATTACTTGTTCCCATGCAAATTTGATACGGTCCTTAAAATGCAATTCTTCCTGCGGAACATCAAGACTGTTTCCACCCCTTATAAAATCCTCAACGTAGCTTTCAAGATGTAGTTTTTCAATCAATGTACCACCTGCAACGGCTATCACAAGCCCAAGCACGACATAAGCAACGGCTATCTTCCACCCAAATATACTCATTAGCAGAACAAGCGAACCGAGGTCAACCATTGGAGAAGAAATCAGGAAAGAAAAAGTAACTCCAAGCGGCAGACCTGCACTTGTAAAACCGATAAACAGAGGAATGGAAGAACAAGAACAAAAAGGCGTTACCGTACCAAGGAGCGCAGAAATTATATTTGCGCCGATACCATGAAACCTTCCAAGAATTTTCTTTGTCCGTTCCGGCGGGAAATAGCTTTGAATATATGAAATAATTAAAATCAGAACCCCTAACAACACCATGATTTTGATTGTGTCGTAAACAAAAAATTGAATACTACCACCGATTTTGCTCGTTGCGTCTAATCCGCAAGCGTTAATTAAATTACCTATTAGACGATTAAGCCATGCCATACCTAAAACTTCATTTTGAAAGAAGTTCCAACCTGTTTTTAGCATATCCATAAATAGCCTCCTTGAAATAGAAATATTGAAATTTGTCTATATGTTGATGTTTTGATAAGTCGTGCGGAAAAGTAAGTAAACTTACCTATCACAACACGACTTATTTTCAAATGCTGCACTTGTAATCATAAGCGCTTGTAGACAATCTATTGCATACTGCACGCCATTCTCTGAAATAGAGTAGTGCATCCATTTCCCCTCTTTGCGTCCTATCACTATACCAGAATCACAAAGTATTTTCATGTGGTGGGAAAGCGTTGGTTGCGTAATGTGCATATCATCTAATAGTACACAAGCACACTTCTCTCCTGTAAGCAATAGTTTCAAAATTTTAACACGGTTTTCATCACAAAATGCTTTGAAAATCGTTGGTATTTTTTTTTCATCAAGTTCCATAATCTCACCTCCTGTTGATGTGCTTCTATAAACTATTATATACACAAATTGAAATTTGTCAATATGTTTTTATCCGGCAATAATATGAATTATTTTAGCTAATAGTAGGTACTGTGTAAGCATATCCAAGCAAAGAAAGGAACAGTAAAATGTAGTTGGGTGAATTATTATGGCAAAAAGACCAGTACCTTTGTATGACTTTGCAGCTTTCGGGCAAGCCATAAAAGCAGCGCGGACAGGCAGAAATGAAAGCCGCAAGAAAGTAAGCGACGAAATGAACATTTCCCCTCGCTACCTTGCGAATATTGAAAACAAAGGGCAACAGCCAAGCCTGCAAATCTTTTATGAGCTTGTAACCCGTTATGACATATCCGTAGACCAATTCTTTTTCCCGGATAAGACAGCGGAAAAATCGACGCAAAGGCGGCAGCTCGACACGCTGCTTGACAGCATGAGCGATAAGGGCATACGGATTGTTACCGCAACAGCGAAAGAAATTGCAGAAGTCGAAAACGAAAACTGAATAGGCTTAGGAAGCGTTGTAATCTTTTTGAGATTGCAGCGTTTTTCTTTTGCGTAAGTTTGGCAAAACGGGGCTTTCCGTTGTAGTAGGGAATAAGGAAAAACTTTCATAGCAAGCATAGGAAGCGGGTACCCACTTCCGTATTTTCGCCCTCCTGCGCTGCGGCGCGTCGGTTGAAAATGGCTTGTTGGGAAGTGTCCCAAACCCTCGGAATGGAAAGGAGCGAAAGCATGGACGGACGAAAAAGAACGGTACAAATCAAGTTTAGAGTAACAGAAGCGGAACGGGATTTAATTCTTGAAAAAATGAAGCTCGTCCCTACCCGGAACATGGAAGCCTATTTGCGGAAAATGGCAATCGACGGGTACATTATCCAAGTAGACCACACCGACATAAAAGCTATGACAGCGGAGATACAGAAAATCGGTGTCAACGTCAACCAGATTGCAAAGCGCGTGAACAGTACGGGCAGCGTTTATCAAGAGGACATAGAGGAAATTAAGGGGGTGCTTAATGAGATATGGCGGTTACAAAGATTAAGTCTATTAAAAGCACGTTGAACAAAGCCCTTGACTATATCCAAAATCCCGATAAGACGGACGGAAAAATGCTTGTGTCCTCCTTTGGGTGCAGTTATGAAACGGCAGACATTGAGTTTGAATATACCTTGTCGCAAGCTCTCCAAAAGGGGAACAATTTAGCCTTTCATCTGATACAGTCCTTTGAGCCGGGGGAAGTGGATTACGAAACCGCCCATAAAATCGGAAAGCAGCTTGCCGACGCGGTAACAAAAGGGCAGCATGAGTATGTATTGACGACGCATATTGACAAAGGGCACGTCCATAATCACATTATTTTCTGCGCGGTCAATTTTGTGGACCACCACAAATACAATTCCAATAAGCGCAGCTATTACGGCATACGGAACATGAGCGACAGGCTATGCCGGGAAAACGGCTTATCCGTCGTTATCCCGAAAAAGGGAAACAAGGGAAAGAGCTATGCAGAGTATCAAGCAGAAAAAACGGGAACCAGTTGGAAAGGCAAGCTGAAAATCGCCGTTGACGCACTCATTCCCCAAGTGTCCAGTTTTGAGGAATTGTTACAACGGCTGCAAGCTGCGGGCTATGAGATAAAGCCGGGAAAATATGTGTCCTGCCGCGCTCCCGGACAGGAACGCTTTACCCGTCTTAAAACCCTCGGCGCAGACTATACAGAGGAAGCCATAAGGGAACGCATAGAGGGCAAACGCGCCCGCGCTGCGAAAGCTCCCCGCGCAGATCGCGGCAGCGTTAGCCTGCTGATTGACATTGAAAACAGTATCAAGGCGGCGCAGAGCAAAGGCTATGAACACTGGGCGAAAATCCACAATCTGAAACAGGCGGCTAAGACCATGAATTTCTTGACGGAAAATAAAATTGAACAGTACGCGGATTTAGTCAGCCGGATTGAGGAAGTAACAGCGGAAAGCGAACAGACCGCCGACGCATTAAAGAGCGTTGAAAAGCGGCTTGCGGATATGGCGGTGCTGATGAAGCACGTCGCCACCTACCAAAAGACAAAGCCTGTCTATGACGCATACCGCAAGGCAAAGAGCAAAGAGCGATACCGCGCCGGACATGAGCGCGATATTATCCTCCATGAAGCTGCGGCAAAGGCACTCAAAGCGGCGGGCATTACAAAGCTCCCCAATCCCGCCGCGCTGCAAAAAGAATATGAAGCACTCCAAGCGCAGAAAGAAGTCCTTTACGCCGATTATGGCAAACTGAAGAAGAAAGTCCGGGAATATGACGTTATCAAACAGAACATAGATAGCATTTTGCAGACAGGAAAGCAGCCGGAACGGGGCAAGGAAGCAGAGCGCGGATAAACAGACGCAAAAAAAGAACAGGACGCGGAAAGCCAGTAATGACCTCCCGCGCCCTGTCTTTTTGTGGGTGCTGATTTTGGTATGTTACGCAGTAGAACGCTGTTTTTGAGGGAAAAGGTGTTCTGTATCGCCTAAGTGATTTTCACGCGCTGCAAGCCCTGTAAATCAAGGCTATTTTCGCCCTTATCGCGTAACAAGGGCGCGCCGTTTCCTCATGCGCTCCGCTGCCTGCCTGTTCGTGATACGCTTGCGGCAGTCCGGGCAGTATTTGACGCTGTTTGACCTTGACGCAAAGAACGCGCCGCATACGGTACAACGCTTTTTATCCTCGGTCTTAAAAAGCTCGGCATACAGGAGCTTATCAAGGGGAAGTACGGCAATCCGAAACCATTTGCAAAGCAGCGAATAAGAGATAAGCTGCGGGCATACGCACTCGTCCCCGTCGTCAAGTAAGATACAATGTCCGTTATCGCAGTTGCAGCACTCCCGGCGCACAAGGGAATTGACTTTCCGGCTTTGGGGCGGCGAAAGCCGCTTTATGCTGCTCATACTTCCTCTGCGGCGTAAATGGCAAGCTCCGCAAATTCTTCCTCGGTCAGCGCGTCCACTTTGGAAAGGGCGCGCTTTGCCAGTTCCCGCATATCCGCGTCCATGTAGGGCAGCGTGGCGTTGATGTTCTCCGTAAGCTGCGCCTTGCTTCCCTCATGGTAAATGCTCAAAAGGTTTGTTTCCTCAACGGTAAATCTGTTCATGCTCATACCTCCAAATCGTGATTTTTTGTTTTCACTGCGGCTTTCTTCTGTGCCTTTTCCTTATCCGCTTTAAGCTGCGCCCGGATAGAGGGCTTCTTTTCCTGCTTGCCCTTGCCGCGCTCCTTATCGGCTTTGACCGCGTTAGCCAAATCAACAAGGGAAATCGTTTCTCCTGCCTTAACCTTTGCTTCCAGTTCGTCAACGCTCGGCGTATTGTTGATAATCTCGTCAATCATGTTTTCGTTTTGCTCGGTGGTCTGCTCGGCTGCTTTCAAGGGATTTTCCCGCTGTGCCTGTTCTGCGGCTATGGCAAACGCCCGCGTCCCGTTTCCCATGACTAAATATTTTCCGTCGTCGGATTGATGATGAAAGCCATATCCGGCGGCTTCCATTTGTTCGCGGCTCATATCGGTTACATAGAAAGTACCGCGCGGCGTTTTAATTGTTTCGCCTGTTTCCAACTCGTCGGGCGTAAGCTGCTTTTGTTCCTGTAAAAACTCCGGCACACTCTTATAGCCGAAGCTGTCTACATAGTGGGCGGTGTCCTGCCCGTCCTGATGAAGCACAACCACGTCGGAAACGGAAAGGCTGTGTCCCTTAAAGTCTTTGGGGTGGTCGATATTGAAACGGGTATAAATATCTTCAAGGGAAGTCCCCGGCGTAAGCTCTGCGGAATAGATAAGCTCATAATTCGCCTTATCAACCACATTTCCCGTCACCTGCAGGCGGTCGTATGGCTCAAAGCGCAAGTCCCGCGTTTCGTCGCCATGCTTTAGCTGATAAATGGAATAGGTGTCTTTGTCCTGTTCGGCGGTCTTTGCTGTTTCCTGTGCCTTTGCGTAAAGCTCCTTGACCTGTCCCTCGGTCAGTTCGCCGCTTTTGAGTTGCCCCATAAGCTCGCGGCATTTCTGGGGCGTTCCCGTGAAAAGTACCGCGCTCATTTTTGCCCGTCCGTTTTCCTGCGTTACATAGGCTTGCAGCAGATAGGTGTTATCTTTGCTGTCGCTGTAAGGATTGCGGCGCACCCGGTAAATTGTTTCCGGGGTAAAGGCTGCTTTCTCCTGTGCGGGGGCTTCCTGTTTCGGCTGCTCCGGCGCGGCGGTTTCCTCTTTGTCCGGCTGCTCCTGTCCGGCGGTCTGCTCCATATCCTGCGCCTTTGAAAGCTCTGCTAATGTTTCGTCAATGGAATTGATAATCTCGGCGGCTGCGCTGCGGATTGTTTCAAGGGAGCTTTTCAGTTCGGAAAGCTCGCGGCCGCTGCTCCACCCGGCAACATACCCAAAGGAATAGTCCGACGTATCAAGCCCGTAATGTTGGCAGACGGTATAAGCGACGCTTTCCGCTTCGACTTCGCGGGTGCGCCTGTCAACGCGGGGCTGCTGTTCGTTCTCCGGCGCATTTAAGTCTATGTCATGCAGCTTTGCGTGTGCGATTTCATGTATCGCCGTTTTCAAGGTTTGCAGTTCGCTCATTCCCTCTTGAATGGCAATGCGCTTGTCCTCCAAATGGTAGTAGCCATGAGAGCTACCGGGTATCTGCTCAAATCCGATAGGAACAGGGGAAGTCTTTTCAAGGGCAGCGAAAAAATCCTTGTAACGCTCCACGTCGCCCGTCAGTTCATCAACGGCAATGTCGGGAAGCTCTTTCCCCTCGGTCTGCGACACGTCAAAGACAGACACTACCTTGTAGGCGGGTATCGTGATTTCCTTTTCCTCCGTAACCGGCTTTCCGTCTTTCCCAATAATCGGCTGCTGCGTGTGGGGGTCGATTTTCTTCATTTCTTGTTTGACTTTGTAAGGCGACGGGGCAATGATTTTAATTCCCTTTTGCCCTTTCATCACGTTTCGTCCAAAATTGTTTTTCCATGCGGAAAAGCCCGCCACAAGGGAAGCGTCCGGCTTCTGCATGGCGATAAGCAGCGTATTGTTAATGCTGTAATTATGGAATTTTGACATGACGCGCAGATATTCCCGGTAACGCTCGCTTTCAAACAGTTCCGTTATGCCCTGTTCCAGACGGTCGGTAATCTCTTTCAATTTCTCTGCGGGCTTCTCGCTCGTCAGCACGATAGGGATAACCGGGCGCGGCTCCTGCGGCTGCTCTGCGGTCTGTGCTGTTTTCTGTCCCGGCGCGGCTGCGTCCATTTCTACCTTTGACGGGTCGGGGCGTTCCGGCTGCGGGAAGCTCATAACCTTATATTCCCTCGGTATGTCGCTTTCCTTGCCGTTGTACCACTCCGTAAAGGTGTTCTTGTTGTTGTAGATATAGCCCTGTTCGGTAAAGCGTCCTCCGTCATTGATAGCAGCGTCCCGCCCGTAATCCTCATACATGAAATACTTTTTTGCTTCTTCGGACAGTTCTAATTCGTCCAGTTCGTCGATAAGGTAATAGCCGTAATCTTCCTCGTTCTGTACGGTGGGATAAAGCCAGTAACAGTCAAGGTTTTGTGCAAGGTTGATAAGGTCTTTGATATTTCCGGCGCGTTCCCCAAGAGTTACCGCCGCCGTAAACTTGTTCCTGTCCTCGTCGCGCTGCATGGAAAGCAGATTGCCTAAGTAGTTCAGTTCGTCAAGCCCCGCGCTCTGGATAACGGGAAGCGGCACGTCAAAGGGCTGCTGCTCGGTGTTCATAAAACCGTTGATAAGAAAGTCCTGCGGGTTATCCGCAGTAATACCGACACGCTGCATAGCTTCGTGAAGCTGCTCCTTTGTGGTCGGCATGGAAAGCCACACGCCGCCCGGTTCGCTTGTTTCAAAGCGGGTGCGGCTGTCGATAAGAATGGAAAATTGTTCGCTCATGTATTCGCTCCTTTCTGAAATGGCAGCGTAAACGCTGCGCGTTGGTGGTTACACTCCTAAATACAACGCACCGCCTGTTCTGCCAAAGATTTTGAAAAAATGTAGAGGGTTTGGGAAACTTCCCAACAAGAAAAATCCCCCGCAATCGTCGTCAGACGAAAACGGAGGATTTACGGAAGTGGGTACCCGCTTCCTATGCTTGCTATTCAAGTTATTTCTTCTTCGGTAGCTCAATCTTATAGTTGACGTACTTCCCGCCCGTATCGGCTAAAACAACCGTTCCGTCGTAGGTTTTGCCTGTTTTGGGAGAGTACAGCCCTTTGACTTTCACTTTGCCGGATTTCAGAAGTGCGGCGGCAATCTTCGGGGAAAAGGTTACTTTCCTGTCCTCAAAAAAGCGGTCATTCTTCCACATGACAAAAGCGCAGTCCCGGTCAGAGCAGTAATAGTTTTTCTTGCCCTCATGGACGGGGGAACCGCAGCGGGGGCATTTGCCGATTTCCGGCTTTTCCGTTTTGAAACGCTCCTTGTCGCTGTCGGAAAGGAACGGATAGGATTTCACAAGCTCCCGCGCCATAGCTTCAATGCCGGATAAAAATTCGTCGGGGTCGGCTGCTCCCTTTGCTATCTGCGTCAGATTGTTTTCCCATTCTGCGGTCAGCTTCGGGGAAGTGAGATTGTCCGGCAAAATGCACACAAGGTTATTCCCGTCTTTTGTGGGGGTAAGCTGCTTTCCCTTGCGCTCCACAAAACCGCTGCTCACTAACTTTTCAATGACAGCGGCGCGGGTGGCGGGCGTTCCAAGCCCTTTCCGTTCTGCGTCCGGGTCGGTGTCCTCATTTCCGGCGCGTTCCATAGCCGAAAGCAAAGACGCTTCATTGTGGGGCTTCGGGGGCGTTGTGTCGTGTTCCGTTACCTTTGCTGCGGGATTAGAAAAGCTCTGTCCCTCGGTAAGCTCCGGCAGCGTTCCGTCTGCGCTGTCCTCGTCGTCTGCTTCGGGCTTATCTTTCAGCGTTGCCCGGTAGCGGCGTTCAAGGTCTTTCCAACCGCCCGCAAGCACCGTCTTTCCCCTCGCGGTAAAGTCGGCTCCGGCGCAGGAGAAAACCGCCGTAACCGTTTCAAAACTGTGCGGCGCGGCAGTAGCGAACAAAAGACGCGCCCCCGCAAGGGTAAGGATATTCTTTTCGCTTTCCGGCAACGCGGCAAGGTCAGTCTTTGCAAGCTCCATAGTGGGAATGATTGCATGGTGGTCTGATACCTTTTTGCTGTTCAGCACCCTTGCAATCTCCGGCGAAAATCCCACACCCGCCATAAAGGGTAGCTTTCCGCATAACAGAGCGATAACCTTTGCCGCCGTTTCCTCCATGTCGTCGGTCAGATAGCTGCTGTCCGTCCTCGGATAAGTAAGCAGCTTCTTTTCATACAGGGCTTGCGCCAGGTCAAGGGTCTGTTTCGCGGTATACCCGAAAATACGGTTTGCTTCCCGCTGCAAAGAGGTAAGGTCAAAGAGCTTCGGCGGGGCTGCGGTTTTCTTTTCCCTCACAAGGGAAGTGCAGACAGCCCGCGACGCTTCGCAGGCTGCTTTCAGTTCCTTTGCTTCCTCTGCGGCGCAGATCTTCCCGCTTGCGGCTTCTGCGCCGGATAAATTAAGCCGCACATGGTAGTATTTTTCTTTCTTGAAAGTGCTGATAGCAGCGTCCCGGTCTACAAGCATTTTTAAGGTCGGTGTCTGGACGCGCCCCACGTTCAAGGTGCGGTTATACAGGCAGGAGAAAAGGCGGGTGGCGTTAATGCCGATAATCCAGTCAGCCTTTGCGCGGCAGAGGGCAGACGCAAAGAGCGCGTCATAGTCCCGCCCGTCCTTTAAGTTCTCAAAGCCCGCCTTGATTGCGCTTTCTTCCATTGAGGAAATCCACAAGCGGCGCATAGGCTTCTTGCACCCGGCGACTTCATAGACAAAACGGAAAATGAGTTCTCCCTCGCGCCCCGCGTCGCAGGCGTTGACGACTTCGGAAATGTCGGTGCGGTGCATGAGGTTTTTTAAGGTCGCAAATTGCTTTCCCTTATCTGCGGAAACGGTATACTGCCATTCCTGCGGCAAAATCGGTAAGCTGTCATAGCTCCATTTTTTGTACTGCTCCCCATAGGCGGCAGCGTCGGCAAGCTGTACCAAATGCCCGACGCACCACGAAATAAGATATTTGTCGCCCTCGATATATCCGTCCTGTTTCTTCTTTGCCCCAAGCGCGGCGGCGATAGTCTGCGCCACGCTCGGCTTTTCAGCGATAACTAAAATCAACTAAAGTTCCTCCTTTCCGCGTTCCGGCTGTGCGCCCTGTTTCTCCTGTACCTGTTTCAGACAGTAGCCCACACAAGGGGTCTGCTCTTTATAGGGGCAGGAAGCGCAGGCCGGGGATTTGAAAACAGGCGGCGCATTGTCGCGCCGCCCGCATGGTCGTTGTATCATCATCTTTTCAAAGGGATTGTCGGTAAACAGGGTCATGCGTCCTCGTCCTCCGTTTCATCTTCGGAAACGTCCCCGTCTGCGTCGTCCGGCTCCGGCTCGTCCTCGTCGTAGTCCTCAAAATCAAAGTCGTCAAGGTCGGTGCCGCCTTTCACACTCGGCTTGTTCTTCACAAACTTAAAGTAATAGAACGCGCCCCCGCCGCCAAGAAGTGCCACGACAAGGAAAAGCACAAGCCCGCCCGTATTGCTTTTTTCCTGCGGCTGCTCGGTTACTTCCTCCGGCTCCGGCTCGGCTTCTTTGCCGCTGCAAGCGGTCATGTTCGTAGAGCATACCGGGCAGGACGTATTGATTTTCCCGGTTTCGCATTTCTCCGTACAGGTGCAGACAGCGGGTGTCTGCGCCTCGGTGCTTTCCCCGTCCTCCAAGAGCGCGAAAAGGTCTGCGTCGTCTACTTGATTTAAGAAATGTACGGTGTTTTCGCCCTCGTCGTCCCGGTCAATGAGGATATAAAAATAGTTCCCGGCTTTGGTAGTAACAGTGATAAGCTGCTTATTGCCGCCGAAATCGTCAACAAGGGTCGCGTTCCCCTCCGGCGTAAGGGGTGCGGTTTCTTCGGGTTCCTCATAGATAACGCCGCTGTCGTTGGTCGCGTCAGCGGCGGGCTGCTCCGGCGTTTGTGCAAAAGCGGTAACGGAAAAGCCGCCCATGAGCATAAGGGCGGCGCAAAATGCGGTCAGCGTTCTAAGGATTTTCTTATTCATTCTCGGTGTCCTCCTGTTCTTCGTCATAGTCTGCGGTTTCTTCGGGAACGGCGGCAGCCATGCCGGGAATACCGCCGCCGGATAACATAGCGTTAAGCTCTGCGGGGGTTAAGCGCATGGAGCGCACAAGCTGTACGATTTCAAGGTTTTCCGCTTCGGTTTTCTGCGCTTCCAGTCCTTTCAGCTTGTTCTGATACTCTGTGATTTTCTCGCGGGTTTTCTGGATTTCCCGGTCGATACGTTCAATCTTACTCATTGCCATAATGTCAATACTCCTTTCATTTTTGCGGTTAGTTCCAGTTCATCAGCCCGTACCCTTTGATACAGGCATAGTCTAAGGGATAGCTTTTGATTTTGCAGGCGTCGCCGGAATTGCCCTCAACGGTATAAACGCGGCTTCCGTCTGTGCCGATAACAAGCCCTACATGGTCTGCGCTTCCGTCTAAGTCCCAGTCGAAAAAGATAGCGTCGCCGGGGGCGATATTCTCATAGCCCCGCGCTCCCCATTGCCCGCGTGAGGTAAACCACGGAATACCCTGTGATTGACAGGCGGCAAAACGCGGCTCGGATAAGCCCATTTGCCCGTAGCACCATGACACAAAGCAGGCGCACCACTCCACGCGGCTATTAAAGCCGTACCAGCTCCAATAGGGCTGCCCGCCCACGTTGCCGACTTGCCGCTTTGCAAGGTCTACAATCGCGGTATTGCCGGGGCGCGTTCCGTTTACAAACTGTACGCCGCTTAAATCCTCGGACGCGGAAACGTCGGGAGAACCGCCGCCGAAAATCAAGGGCTTGTTGCCGCTTGTTTCTAAGTACACCCGGTACATTTCAAGCTGTTCTACGGTCAAAAGCTCCGATACAAAGCTGTTAATCGGTTTGTTTGTCAGCTTGACATTGAGAATGTAATAGTTATAGGGTACTTCAACAGTATAGGTATCGCTGTGGCTGTTCCCGTCCTCGTCCGTCCATGTGTCGGTGCGGGTTTCGGTGCGGTAGCGCACTTCGATTTCTTCCGTCAGTGTCAAGGTGTACTGCTTATCAAAGACGCGGTTTAGCTCTGCCTGTGCGCTTTGGGGCGTGTAGCTCTGTAAAAGGGCGGTAAGGTAAGAAGCCAGTTCATGCGGGTTATGCCCGATATTGTCAAGGTCGTAGCGGTATTCATCATAGCCGGGATTGTCGCGCTCGATATTGTCAATCCGCTGCTGAAGCTCGGTTTCCTTTGCGGCGTAGTTGTTTTCCGTCGCCACAAGGTCGCTATCCTCCGACGTGTAGGACGTTCCAAGAACGCCGTTCATCATGCCAGAAAACATAGCCCCGCAGGAAGAAAGCCCCGCCGATACCATAATGAATAAGAGCAGCGCGGCAACGGCGATACAAACGCCCGCCGGGTGCCTTGCCACAAACGCCGCCGCTTGCCTTGTTTCCTCGGCGGTTTTCTTCGCTGCCTTGCGGGTATTCTCGGCGGCTTTCTTCGCGGTAGCTGTGCCGCCCGTCTTTGCTGCCTTAACATACTGCCGCTTGATTTGCCGCTTCTGCATGAAACGGGATAGGGGGTTACTTGTAAGCTGCGGGTTCTCATGCAGCGTCTTGTGGTACAGGTAATTGACGTTTGCTTTCTCCGCTGCTTTTTCAGCCTTTGCCGCCGCCCGGTAGGGTTTCAGCTTGTGGCTGCGGTAGCCCTCCCGAATTTTCCGCGTCCCGTACTTTGCGCCTTTCTCCGCTAATTCCTCGGATTTATGCGCTCCCTCCACGCCGGAATTATCCTTTTCCACGGAATGTATCTTGTTGTGGACGAAAATACCCGCTTCCTGCGCGGGGCGGGATAGCGGGTTACTGTGGGCTTTGCCGCCGTTTATCGGCTTTTCCTGTTCGGTAAAGCGTAAGCGGGTCTTTGCCTTTCCTGTGGCTTCGTCAAAGGTGCGTTCCTTGACAAGTTTCTTTTCTTTGGGGATAGCTGCCTTTGCTGCGTCCAGACGGTCGGCGGCTTCGTTGGATTTTCTGATGTACTTTTCAAGCTCCGGGGTAGATAGTTCTTCCTCGGTAAACTGCAAGCGGGAAGATTTCTCTTTTACCGTAGCGTCGCGCTGTGCTTTGTGCGCTGCCTTTTTACTCGCTTTCCGGGTCTGGGCTGCGTCGATACGTTCTATGACGCGCTCGGCGGTGGCGGTGTCCTGCCTGTGGGGAAGCTCCGGCGTAAGGGGAAGCGGGGAAGCGTCGGGAGAAACAGGGGGTAGCTCTGCCGCGTTCTGCGCCGCTATTTCCTGTGCGGCCTGCGGCTCCGGCTGCTCCTGCGGTCTTGAAAAATCCGCTTCCCGTTCCCGGCGGCTCACACGCTCGGCGGTTTCTTTGGTTTCGTTGACCTCGATAAGCCCGTCGCGGGTCATTTTCTGCGTGATTTTATCACGCGGCTTATATTGTCTTATGGCTGCACACCTCCAATCCGCGCCCTTGCAAGGGCGCAATACTCAATATTCAGTTCGATACCGATATAGTGTCGGTCAAGGCTTTTTGCGACTGCCGCCGTTGTGCCGCTGCCTAAAAAGGGGTCTATGACAACGCCGCCTTTCGGACAGCCCGCCAGTATGCACGTTTTCGCTAACTTCGGGGGATAGGCGGCGAAATGCCCGCCGCTGTACGGTACAGTATTGATAAGCCACACGTCCCGCTTGTTCCTCATGGTCGGTATGAGGGCTTCGTCATAGTAGCCGCCGCTTCTTGTGCGGTTGATACCCTGTACTTTCCCTTGTCCGGGTACTTCATCAGCGTACTTATGTCCCGCGCCCCGCCCGGTGCGGTAACGCGCCGCTGTTGTGGCAGCGATAGGCTCCGCAATGGCGGCAGCGTCATAAAAGTATTTCTTTGACTTCGTAAGCAAAAAGATATGTTCATAGCAGCGGCTCGGTCGGTCTTTGCAGCTTTCCGGCATAGGGTTTTCTTTCTGCCAGATAATATCACTCCGTAAATACCACCCGTCAGCGCGTAGGGCAAAGGCAAGCAGCCACGGAATACCGATTAAATCCTTTTGCTTGCAGCCGGGAACGCGGGCATTTTTCGCGGTCTGCTGTCCGTTTCTGCCTTTCGGGTTCTTCGGGTCGGCATAGTAGCCCTTATGCCCTGTTCCGCAATAGGTGTCTGCGATATTCAGCCAAAAAGTACCGTCGGAACGCAAGACGCGCTTTAGCTCATGGAATACGGCAACAAGCCTTTCGATATATTCCTCCGGCGTGTCCTCCCGCCCAATCTGCGCGTCAAGCCCGTAGTCCCTAAGTGCATAATAGGGCGGGCTTGTAACGCAGCAATTCACGCTTTCGTCGGGCAGTTCCCTAAGAGCAAAGAGCGCGTCGCGGTTGATGATAATGTCCGTCTTTAATCCCTCTGTCATGCTTCGCTCACTTCCTCCGGCTTCGTCGTCATTACCCGGTAAAGCTCGGTGTCTTTCGGGAAGCGGTCTACAAAGGGCAGCACCACGTTTCCGTAGAAGATAAGTCCCTCGCCCGCTTCGGTGTGGGTAACGTACTTCATCTGCTGCGGGGAAATGTTAAGCTGCTTTGCAAGGATAGCCCTATCTCCGGCAGCTTGATTGAGCATGAGGACAAAATCAGAGTTTTCAAAGATATTTTCCACTTCGCGGCTGCTAAGTAAGTCTTTGACGTTCTGCGTAATGGCTGTGGGTATGCCGCCCCACTTTCTGAAACGCTTCCAAATCTCAACAGAGTAAGCGGCGGTCTGTTCCTCTTTCAGAAGCAAGTGAAATTCGTCCATATAGTAGCGTGTGGATTTCTTTTCTGCCCGGTTGACCGTTACCCTGTTCCATACCTGGTCCTGCACAATGAGCATACCTAACTTTTTAAGCTGCTTTCCAAGCTGTTTAATATCAAAGCAGACAAGGCGGTTTGAAAGCTCTACATTCGTCCTGTGGTTGAATACGTTAAGGCTTCCCGATACATAAAGCTCCAACGCCGACGCGATCCGCGCCGCTTCCGGCTCCGGCTGCCGTAAAAGCTCGTCGTAGAGGTCGCCCAAAATCGGCATATTTGCCGGGTCGGGGTCTGCCAAAAACGGGCGGTACACATTTCTTACAGCGCGGTCAATGACCGTCTTATCAATCGGCTGCAAGCCCTCCTTGCCGCCAATGACAAGCTCACACAAGGACAGGATAAAATCGGATTTCAGCGCAAGGGGGCTGTCGTCCTCGCTGTAATTTAAGTTAATGTCCATAGGGTTGACGTACTGGGGCTTTCCGTCAATGCCTTTGCCCGTAGGCGACAAACGGATAACTTGACCGTTAAGCCGTTGCACAAGGGAGAAATACTCGGCTTCCGGGTCGCAGATGATAATATCGTCGTCGGTAATGAGGAAAGCGTTTGTCATTTCCCGTTTCGCCGCAAAGGATTTTCCGCTTCCCGGCGTTCCCAAGATAAGCCCATTCGGATTTTTAAGCTGCTTGCGGTCGCAGAGTATCATGTTGTTTGAAAGAGCGTTCAGCCCGTAATAGAGGGCTGCGCCCGTCTGGAAAAGCTCCTGCGTGATAAAGGGGATAAAAATAGCGGTGCTGCTTGTCGTCAGTCCTCTTTGAATAGGGATAAGGTTTTCCCCAAGAGGGATAGAGGACATAAGCCCCGCTTCCTGCTGATAGTCAAGGCGCGTCAAAGCGCAGTTATATTTCTGTGCAATGCCCGCCGCTGCGAAAATGTCATTTTCCAGTTTCCGCTTCGTGTCTGCCATGTTGACGACAAGGAACGTGAGTAAGAACATTCTTTCATTCCTGCTCTGTAAATCCTGCAAGAGATTTTTCGCTTCGCTGCCGAAAGTGGCAAGGTCGGACGGGATTATATCCATGTCGTAGCCGCTGCGTACTGCTTTTTTCTGTTCCTCAATCTTCATCTTGTCAAGGTCAGTGATTTTCCGCTTGATAGTCTTGATAGCTTCGGTCTGGTCGATACTGCGGATATGCAGATTGACGATAACGCCCGTTTCCAAGTCCAGAATGTCGGCAAGCATACGGTCATTCAGTTCCGGCGCAAGGATTTCAAGGAATGATACCGCGCCTATTTTTCTCCCCATGCGGAAGTAACGTCCCTCGCCAAACTGAAAAGAGGACGGGGCGATAAAATCCTTTGTGGAAAGCCCAGACGGGGCAAGCCATGAAAAATCAAAGCGGAACGGCTCGCCCTCCGGGTGGAATACGCCATGCAGCACGTTCAGCCGTTCATAGCCCGTCATAGGACGCGCCGCCGCGCCCAGTACCTTAAAATTGTTAAGCACGTCGGTTTCAATACGGGCAAGCCGCGCCTTTGCCGCTGCCGGATTGTCTGCTTCGATACTGAATGTGATGTACTTGTGCTTGACAAGCCCGTTGTTGCCTTTGGAAAGCTGATTTTTCAGCATATCCGAATACTCGGTGCGGATAGAGTTGAAAGCGTCGTCCTGCGCCGGGATATTGATAGCTTTCTCTGCCTGTTCCCGCTGCGTCCCTTGATTGATGAAAGAAAGCTGCACCGAAACGGAAGCGTCAAAGTAGTTTAGAAAATCGCACCAGTTTTCAAAAATGGCGGTCTTATCGTCTGCCTGTGCAAGCTGATAGTTAATATCTTCAAAGGCAATGGATTTACTGTATTTCTTTTCCGATACCTTGCATATCCCGTCCGGGTACATTTGAATGTAGGGGATTGTCTGCTGCGCGGTGTGGGCTTTCCCGTCGCCCTTTGCCTGCCGGATAACCTCGGCAATCTGCTTTTTTTCGGCGCGGGAGAGCTTGCGGGGCGGGTTAGCCCCGGCGTTTCTTTTTCCCGCTGCCTTTTTTGTAGGTTCCTTTTGCAATCGCTGATACCTCCTTTTCCAATTTTCTCTGCCGTTCCAATACGGCGTATAAATTCTGTGTCTGATAGGGTCGCTCTTTGGGGGCAATGAATTTTGTCTGTATGATGTGCTTTGCCACCACTTCAAGGGGCTGCCCGTGTTTCTCATACATGGCGAACAGGAAACAGGGCAGCATAACCGCAATCATTACCACCGACGCAAGGCTTGTGCCTGCGCTGTCTTTGAGCAAAAAGAAAAGCGGAAGTCCTAAGATAAGGGCAACCGCAAAACAAATGATTTGCCGTTTTGTAAGGTTGAAAGCAACCTTTGTCTTGACTTTGGATAAGTCTTTCGGTACGGGTACATACGCCAAGCGAAAACCTCCTTTCTGCGGGGAAAAGCCCCGCGTGTCTTTTAATGTGCGTTGAATATGGATTTTGCCAGTGCGCCGGATTTGAACAGAGAGAAGCAGAGAATAACGGTGTAAGCTGCAAGGGAGAAAATCGCGCTGTGCAGGTTATCCGCTATAATCATGCTGTTTACCAAAACCGCATAAATGCCGACGCATACCATAATCAGAAAGCCTTGAAAACCGATAGCGAACAGGGCTTTTAGGTAGTTGTTTCCTATCTGTCCCCACTCTCGATTTGTCATTGTTGCAAACGGGATAGGCGATACCGAACAATAAAGGTAAATTTCTATCATTCTGCCGTAGAGGATAACGGTTATCAGTACGGACATGATTTTCATGCACAAGCTCACAAGGCTTGTTTCCATGACAAGTAAGAGCAGTTCGGGGATTTCCATTGCTTCAAGCCCGTCTTGCATGGAGCCGAGGGCGGCGGCAACATCTATATTTGTGCTGCCGCCGATTACCCCCGACGCGCCGGAAACAACGTGCTGCGCCATATCGAACACCGCCATAGTAATATCAAAGGTGTGTGTAACAAGATAGACCGCTACAAACGCCTTAAATACCCACTTAAAAAACATGAACGTGTCAATATCGTGCATATTGTTCTTTTCCGTTACCATGCTGATAAGCTCGTAGCATAGGACATAGGTAATGACAAGCCCCGCAATCGGGACAATCACGTTTTCACTAAGCGCGCGTATCATGGAAAATACGTTTGCGTTCCACGCTTGCGGGGTCCTGCCTACCTCTGCGGCGATAGTGCCGACTTTTTCGTTTACGTCCCCGAACATAGTTGACAGATTACCGTTAATGGCTCCGATAAGAATTTCCTTTATCCATTCGTTAATCGCGTCAAGTATGCTCTGCATAAGCCTTTACCCGCTTATCTTAACCGAACAGCCCGGAAAGCAGCGGTACAAGGGTCATGCCGATAAGGGCAACACCGCCCCCGGCCATTAACTGTTTTATCCCCAATTAGGTGTAAAACTCTGCTCGATGGCGGGCGGCGGCGTAC
>NZ_JAJDML010000057.1:0-22686 GCF_020594215.1 Blautia sp. DFI.1.216 | reverse complement strand
TTCCTTACTGGATGTAAGGGATATTAACCATAAATATATTGTAGTAGGAAGAAAGAAAAAAAGAAATAGTGTGATAGGCGTTTTGCACGGAAATAAAAATACATTGACAGGGATTATAGATGTTGCAATGGTTGGTTCAATGTACAGCAGAGGAAAATTTAATGAACGGATTAATTATTACGGAATGGTAATTATGGATGAATGTCATCACGCAGCTTCTAACACATCTATGGAATTATTGCAGAAAATAAATGCAAAATACGTGTATGGTGTTTCTGCTACACCTAAACGTGGTGACAGTCTTGATCGGATCATCTATATGCTGTTAGGACCTTTGAGACATAGATTTACTGCATTGGAGAGGGCTAAGGAACAGGGGATTGGACATTATTTTGTCCCAAGATACACAAGAGTAGTTGATACGGTAGAAAGCAAGGATAATATTAATAAAGCATATAATTTGATTAGTACCAGTAAGGTGCGTAATGAAATGATTGTAGATGATGTTATAACCTGTATTACGAGAAAACAGACTCCTGTAATTTTAACGAGATTTAAGGAACATGCAAAATTTTTATATGATGCCCTGAAGGGAAAAGCTGATCATGTATTCCTTTTATATGGTGATAATTCTGATAAGGAAAATACAGAAATAAGAGGAAGATTAAAACAGGTACCTGGAAGTGAATCACTTGTATTAGTGGCAACCGGTCAGAAGATAGGAGAAGGATTTGATTTTCCAAGACTGGATGTATTAATGCTTGCAGCACCTGTATCTTTTGAAGGACGCTTGGAACAGTATGTAGGTAGATTAAACAGAGATTATGTCGGAAAAGAAGCCGTTTATGTGTATGATTATATTGATTCGCATGTGCGTTATTTTGATAAAATGTATGCAAAAAGATTGAGAACGTACAGGAAGACAGGATTTTCAATCTGGACACAAGAGTTGCAACCTAAACAAATAATAAATGCAATATTTGATTCTGTAAATTATACCGAAAAATTCGAGCAAGATATTGTAGAGTCAGAAAAAATGGTAGTAATTTCCAGTCCGGATATCAGACAGGATAAAATTGACAGATTTTTATTACTAATCACGAAGAGACAGGAAGTAGGGGTAAAGGTCACTGTTATTACAACAGATCCGGAAGATATTACTTACGGAAAGTCAGATGTATGTTATGAATTAATCAGAGCAATGCAATTGGTAGGAATAAATGTGATAACAAGAACAGAAGTAGAAGAATGTTTTGCTATTATTGATGATGAAATAGTATGGCATGGTGGGATGAATCTACTTGGAAAAGCTGATGTCTGGGATAACTTAATGCGTATCAGAAATTCACAAGTTGCGACTGAATTGTTGGAAATTGCTTTGGGATGTTCTGAGGAGAGGAGGAAAAGTGAGTAAAAAGATTAAATGCGATATATATACCAGAGTATCCACAACCATGCAGGTAGATGGCTATAGTCTGGATGCTCAGAAAGAAAAACTCAAGAGATATGCGGAATTTCAGAATATGGAAATCGTAAATGAGTATTCCGATGAAGGTAAGTCTGGAAAGAGCGTAGAGGGCAGACCGGAATTTCAGAGAATGTTGGATAATATTGAGAATGGAACAGATGAGGTTCAGTTTGTACTGGTGTTCAAGCTTTCCAGATTCGGGCATAATGCGGCAGATGTTTTAAATTCTTTGCAGAGGATGCAGGATTTTGGAGTGAATCTGATCTGTGTAGAAGATGGAATTGACAGCTCAAAAGATAGTGGAAAGCTGATGATTTCTGTTCTGTCTGCGGTGGCAGAGATTGAACGAGAGAATATCCTTGTTCAGACAATGGAAGGACGTAAGCGGAAAGCCAGGGAAGGAAAATGGAATGGTGGATTTGCTCCGTATGGTTATGAATTAGTAAATGGAGAATTGCAGATTGCAGAGGACGAAGCAGAGATTATTCGTCTGATCTATGACAAATTTATTCATACCAATATGGGAATTTCTGCGATTGCCGCATGGCTGAACCAGCATGGATATAAAAAGAAAAAACGACAGAATAATACACTGGACGCATTTGCCGCTTCATTTATAAAAGGCGTTCTGGATAATCCGGTATACTGTGGAAAGCTGGCTTATGGACGAAGGAAAAACGAGAAAGTTTCTGGTACAAGAAATGAATACCGTATTGTAAAGCAGGAAAATTATATGCTGCACGATGGTATCCATGAAGGGATTATTTCAGAAACAGACTGGGAGCTGGCTCATCAAAAAAGGGAAAAAACAGGTGTGAAATATGAAAAGACACATAGTCTCGAGCATGAGCATATTTTATCCGGAATATTGAGATGCCCGTTATGTGGAAGCGGTATGTATGGAAACGTGAACCGAAAGAAAAAGAAAGACGGAACTTTATATAAGGATTATTTCTATTATGCCTGCAAACATCGTCGCCTAGTAGATGGTCATAAATGTGGATATCGTAAACAATGGAGCGAGGAGAAGATTAATAATGTAGTGGAAGAAGTTATTCGGAAGCTGGTGAAGAATCCTAAATTTGAAGAAGCAATTTTGAATAAAATCAGTTCAAGAATAGATACAGAAGAAATAGAAAAAGAGATTGAAGGATTGGAAAAGCAGCACAGGCAGTTGACCGGAGCAAAAGCAAGACTTGGACAGCAGATGGACAGTCTAGATATCATGGATAAATTTTATGAGAAGAAATATCAGGATATGGAGACAAGGTTATACCGTTTGTATGATGAGATTGAAGGCGTGGAGAACAGTATAGAAGAAGTCAAGAACCGCCTGTTGAATATCCAGCAACAGAAAATATCAGAAGAAAACGTCTATCAATTTCTTTTATATTTTGATAAACTATATGATAAGTTCACCGACCTGGAGAAGAAAGAATTTCTTAACAGCTTTGTGGAACAGGTGGACATTTACGAGCAGGAGCAGCCAGATGGCAGATTCCTGAAGCACATAAAGTTCCGTTTTCCAGTGTATTTTGGAGACAGGGAGACACAGGAACTTTGTTGGGATAACGAAAGTACCGTTGAAAGTTGCGCTTTATTGTCTAAACTAGAATAAAAACTGGATGAGAAGGTGACTAGAATTCGAAGAATCGCCATATAAGTCAACAAATGCCGGGTAAAATGATGACTAGAATTCGAAGAATTGCCATATAAGTCAACGAATGCCGGGAAAGCATATGACTGGAATTCGAAGAATCGCCATATAAGGCAACGAATATCGGGAAAGCATATGACTGGAATTTGAAGAATTGTCATATAAGTCAACGTATGTCAGGGAAACTGATGACTGGAATTTAAAGAATCATCATTTGAGTCAATACATGATTGATATTTGTTGACTAGGAGGTGCATATTTTTGGCATCGTGAAGCGTGTTTCTGTGAACAGTAACGAGGTGGTGCTTATGAGTTCCAGACTGACAAAAAATCTACTTGATAAATATAGATCAATATGATAAAATAAGGCCATTCTCCGCGAGGGAGTAATCGGCATATTCCGGAACATTTTTCAGATATGTTTTGAAGAGTGTGTAGTACTATCGACATAATGGTGCCATATGCACCCGGTATTACAGTAAACGATGAGACTCATGGACAGTTAAAACAGCTGTCTGTGTGTCTCTTTTTTTATGCTGCAGGAACATTACAGCAGTTCAGATAACATAAAAAAGTCTTCCGGGAAGGGTTCTATGTCACTGAAAAATTATTTTATACAGGAAAAGGAGCAAAAAACACATGAATATTTTTGAACTTTTTATACTGGCGATAGGCCTGTCTATGGATGCATTTGCAGTATCTGTCTGTAAGGGCCTTTCCCTAGGCAGAATCAATGCAAAGCATATGTGTATCGCAGGCGCATGGTTCGGGGGATTTCAGGCATTAATGCCCCTTGTGGGATATTTCGGCGGACGATTCTTTGCAGATAAGGTTACTCGATACAGTCACTGGGTAGCTTTTGTCCTTCTGGTGTTCATTGGTGCCGGCATGATCAAAGAATCGAAAGAGGAAGAACATGTAAATGCGGATATGGATATAAAATCCATGTTCATCCTTGCAGTGGCTACCAGTATTGATGCACTGGCAGTGGGAGTGACATTTGCTTTTCTGAAAGTAGAGATCGTATCAGCAGTATCCTTTATCGGTGTGATCACCTTTGTCTGTTCAGCAGCAGGGGTAAAGATAGGCAGTCTTTTCGGAATGAAATACAAATCCAAAGCGGAATTATGCGGAGGTATTATCCTTATCCTCATAGGTACAAAAATCCTGCTGGAAGGACTGGGAATGATATAAATAATAATTACAAATCTCAACTCAAACGTGTTATAATACTACTATCAATGAACAGGCATGAAATGATTATCCGCCTGAATAATTTAAATAACATATCAGGGAGGTTTCTATTATGAAAAAAGTAAAAACAGCAGCAGCACTTTTATGCAGTGCATGTCTGGTACTTTCAGGAACTGCTGTACCGACAATGGCAGATTCAGTGAAGGTTGTGACGCTGGGAGCTGATCTTACTCAGGACCAGAAGAATACAATGATGAAATATTTTAATGTAGACAGTAACCAGGTACAGATTCTCACTATCACTAATCAGGATGAGAGAGATCATCTGAGTGCTTATGTACCGTTAGAGCAGATCGGAACCAGAACAGTGAGCTGTGCATATGTAAAGCCGACTCAGTCAGGCGGTATCAAAGTAAGGACAGCCAATCTTAACTGGGTAACATGTAACATGATCGCAACGTCACTTTCCACATCAGGTGTCAAGAACTGTGAAGTGGTAGCAGCCTGCCCGTTTGAGGTATCCGGAACCGGAGCGCTTACAGGTATTCAGATGGCGTATGAGACAGCTACAGGTGAGCAGCTTGACAGCACGAAGAAAGAACTTGCTACAGAGGAAATGGTAGTAACAGGAAATCTGGCTGATGAGGTTGGAAAGAATGATGCAACTACTGTTATGAATAACTCCAAGATACAGGTTATCAAAGATAATGTCCAGAATGTGGATGATATCTATAATATCGTAGTAAATGTTGCTCAGCAGAATAATGTAAATCTGGATTCTGACCAGATTAATAAGATCGTAGAGCTTCTGAAACAGATTGCGCAGCAGGAGTACAATTATGATGATGTAAAAGCAACACTGGAGCAGGTAGAACAGAATACATCCGGTGATAATGATGAGCTTGGTGATATTGATGATGAAGAGGATGACACTGTAAATGCAGGTGATTCCGCAGATGGTGATGATATCCTGAACAATGTGGATAACAGTGCTTTAGGCGGAGATATCGTAGAGAGTTCCACAGAGAATCCATCGCTGGAGGAGGATTCAGGTCTGATTGAGGACGACGGAGACGATCAGAGTGACGGAGACCTCAGCGAAACAGAGGAACCGCAGGAGCCGGATGGTGATGAAACTACGGATGACAGTACGCTTGGAAATACAGATGAAGGTGATACAGACTCCGATGAAGGAACAGATGATACAGAAAATGATACCACATCAGATGAATTGGATACTTCTGCACTGACAGAAGATCAGAAGGCCATGTTTGATAAAGCTGAGAATTTCTGCAAGGGAGAATATGAAGGCGATACCACTGCTCTTACAACAGCTATGGAAGATGAAACAGCAACAGCTTCCGTAACTCTTGATGCTGAAAATGGTGCAACTCTTGCTAAGAATGTGGAGAAGGCATATCTGAAAGTTCTTACAGAAGGTACAGATTCTTATCAGGCAGATGGAACCGAAACTTACATGAGTACAGAACTTAATATGGTAGATAAGTCCATGAAGGAAATCTTCGGATTAAGTGCAGATGCACAGGCAAGTCCGGAACTGGGAGAACTTTCAGATGATGACAGACAGACCTTATATAATGAAACAATGAAGTTCTTTGAGAAACTCTACGGAGAAAGCACAGAGACTTATGATACAACGGATGCAGATTCCACAGAGACTGCAGGCGGCGAGGAAAATGCAGAATAATCAAAGTATCATGCAGATTTCAGAGAATAAGGATGGTTCTGCAAAGGTATTGTTCAGAATACGAAAAGCAGAGATGTCAGATGTGGATGAGATCATGGCTGTTATGCATGGAGCGAAGAATGATAAAGAGCATCCGGACTGGTTTGTATCTGATGATGAGGAATATGTCAGGACACATATAGAAGAACAGGGGTTTGTGATCGTGGCACAGACAGCAGATGGTTCTGTTGCGGGTTTCTTCCTTATTAAATATCCTGAAAACAGGGAAGATAATCTGGGAACTTATCTTGATTTTGATGAGGAACAGCTTTCCCATGTTGCAGTTATGGATTCGGCAGTTGTGTGTTGTGCATACAGGGGAAACGGGCTGCAGGGGCATATGCTGGAAGAAGCGGAGAGATTGCTGGATACAGACCAATATTATTATCTGATGTGCACCATACATCCGGATAATCAGTTCAGCAGACATAATATGGAAATCCATGGATATGAAGTTAAGAGAACGGCACTCTGTTACGGAGGTCTGCCAAGATGTATCCTTCTTAAGGAGTTAACCGAATCAGGGAAGTCCCCTGCACAGGTTGTGAAAAGCAGCAAACAATAATAGCAATGGAAAGCAGTTGGTGAAATTTTTGTGATTTTGCCGGCTGCTTTTTGTTATGTATGGAAAAAATGAGATGAATGTGATAAAATAATGTGATTATAGCAATCCTCGTAAATAATGAATCTTAATCCGGCCCATCAGAGTGTGAAATCTGAAACTGTCTTAAATGCATTATTTATGTTACTGTTCACTGGTAGTATCCCACGAGGTGTTTTTTGTGAGCGAAGGTCACAGAAAACCCGAGACATACTGCGCGAATTTATGCGATTAGCATAAATTAAGTTTGCGAAGCAAACGATACTCCTTGGGCATTGCACAAGGAGGTTCATATTTCCTGCATCGCGAAGCGTGTTGCTGGGAACGGAGTGAACAGTAACTTATTTATGAGGGCTGCTATAGAAAACAGAGTCATATAATTGACAAAAGATAAACATAAAAATACAAGGAGAAATACGAATGGGAATGGCAGTAGTAACTCTGAAAAAGGGAGAGGGAAGACTTCTGAAATCCGGCGGAATGTGGATTTTTGATAATGAGATAGATACAGTCATGGGAAATTTCGAGAACGGTGATATTGTACTTGTCCATGATTTTGACGGATATCCTATGGGAAGAGGGTTCATTAATACTAATTCTAAGATTACGGTGCGTCTTATGACCAGAGATGAAAATGTTGATATTAATGAAGAACTTTTGGAGAAGCGTGTACGTGATGCATGGGAATATCGTAAGAAAGTGGTAGATACAGGGTGCTGTCGTCTGATTTTTGCAGAGGCAGATTTCCTTCCGGGAATTGTGGTGGATAAATTTTCGGATGTACTGGTAGTTCAGTCACTGGCTCTGGGGATCGATCGTTTTAAAGAAACAATCGTAGAACTCCTCAGGAAAGTCCTGGCAGAAGATGGGATCACTATTCGCGGTGTTTACGAAAGAAGCGATGTGAAGGTGCGCAAACAGGAAGGAATGGAAATGGTTAAGGGTTTTATAGGACCAGAGTTTCCAACACTTGTGCAGATTGAAGAAAATGGTGTAAAATATGAAGTTGACGTAAAAGACGGGCAGAAAACAGGATTTTTCCTGGATCAGAAATATAACAGGCTTGCAATTCAGAAGCTCTGTAAGAATGCGAAAGTTCTGGATTGCTTTACACATACAGGTTCTTTTGCACTGAATGCGGGAATTGCAGGAGCTGCGAGCGTAACCGGTGTGGACGCCTCTCAGCTGGCAGTAGATCAGGCAACCGCTAATGCGGCATTGAATGGTTTATCCGACAATGTGAAATTTATTTGCGAGGATGTTTTTGAACTGCTCCCTGAGCTGGAAGAGAAAGGTGAGAAATTTGATGTTGTAATTCTTGATCCTCCTGCATTTACCAAGTCCAGAAATTCCATTAAAAATGCAGTAAAAGGATACAGAGAGATTAATCTGCGTGCCATGAAACTGGTAAAAGACGGCGGATTTCTGGCAACCTGTTCCTGTTCTCATTTTATGGACTATGAATTATTTACCAAAACCATCGGACAGGCAGCAAAGAATGTACATAAAAGACTTCGCCAGGTAGAATACAGGACACAGGCACCGGATCATCCAATCCTGTGGGCGGCAGATGAGTCTTATTATCTGAAGTTCTATATCTTCCAGGTATGCAATGACAGATAATTATATAATATGATATCAGAGCCAGAGTGTACTTGCACGATAAGATTTTTGAGAAAACAGGGATTTCTGTAGCAGAGCAGAGGATTCCGGATGTTTGAGAATAAAGAAAGAGAGGAAATAATATTATGAGTTTCAGAGAAGTAAAAGCAGAAGAACTGACAATGAATCCATTTACCAAGATTGGAAAGGAATGGCTGCTGATCACAGCCGGAAATGAAGAAAAATGCAATACCATGACAGCAAGCTGGGGTGCAATGGGTGTTATGTGGGGAAAGAACGCAGTGACAGTGTATATCCGTCCTCAGAGATACACCAAGGAATTTGTGGACAGGGAAGATACATTTACAATTTCTGTTCTGGGAGAAGAGTATCGCAAGGCATTAAATTATTGCGGAAAGGTTTCCGGAAAAAATGTGGATAACAAGATTAAAGAAGCAGGACTGACTCCTTACTTTACAGACGGAACAGCCGGAATTGAAGAAGCTGACATGATCATGGTCTGCAAAAAAATGTATCATGATGAGATTAAACCGGAATGCTTTGATGCCGGGGAAAACGACGGTAAGTGGTATCCGCAGAAAGACTACCATACCATGTATATTGCAGAGATCCTGAAAGTTCTTGTCAGAGAGTAAAAAAATGCATTACAAACAGTAAAAAAAGAGGTAGTTTAATGAAAGACAAATTAAACAGATTCATGCAGGGGCGTTATGGAGTGGATAATTTTGCAAGATTCACTCTCGGTGTGGCACTTTTCGTCATTGTTGTAGGTTCTTTTATGAGACAAAATGCAGCCGGAGGCGTTCTGGATACAGTTGGATTTATTCTTATCATTTATACATATTTCAGAATCCTTTCCAGAAATATCTCTGCACGATATGCGGAAAACCAGAAATATCTGGGATATACTCAGAAAATCCGCAGCCGGTTTACCAGAGAAAAAAATATGATGGAGCAGAGAAAAACACATCATATCTATACCTGCCCGGGTTGTGGACAGAAAATTCGTATTCCCAGAGGAAAAGGACAGAAGGTAGAGATTGAATGTCCGAAATGTCATGAGAAGTTTATCAAAAGACGTTGATTTGCTGCAAACACGCTCTGGCAGATCATCATAAGTTATGGGCTGGAGGAATTATGTTTGGTTATATAGTAATGAATAAGCCTGAAATCAAGTTTAAAGATTTTGATCTGTACAGATCCTTTTACTGTGGATTGTGCAGAGAACTCAAAAGTAAATATGGAATATCAGGACAGATTTCTCTGACTTATGATATGACATTTGTGGTGATTCTTCTCAGTGCGCTTTATGAGCCGCGCACACAAAAGGGAAGCACAAGATGTATCATTCATCCGGTATGTAAACAGCCGGTCAGAAGAAATACAGTGACAGAATATGCGGCAGATATGAATGTACTTCTTACTTATTATAAATGCCGGGACGACTGGGAGGATGAAAAAAAAGTAACTGCTCTTGGTTATTCAAAAGTTCTTCAGGGAAAAGTTAAAAAACTGGATCAGAAATATCCGGATAAATCCCGAAGAATACAGAAGCTTCTCAGTGAATTGTCTGAGATGGAGAAATCCGGAGAAAAAGACATTGACAAAATGGCGGGCTGTTTCGGAAAAATTATGGAAGAGATTTTTGCATGGAAACAGGATGTATGGGAAGATACTCTGCGCAGAATGGGATTTTTTCTTGGCAAATTTATTTATCTTCTGGATGCATACGATGATGTGGAAGAGGATATAAAAAATAAAAATTACAATCCTTTTTCAGAACAATATATAATAGAAGGGTTCGATGAGCAGGTACGCCGGATTCTGATTATGATGATGGCGCAGACCTGCAGGGAGTTTGAGAAACTTCCTATTATAAAATACACTGATATTTTGAGAAATATTCTTTACTCAGGGGTATGGTGTCGGTTTGAGGTGATACATAAGAAGAGAAAAGAAGCAGGAGAGAAAGATAATGATTGATCCGTACAGTATACTGGGGATTTCCAGAGATGCATCCGATGAGGAAGTGAAGAAGGCATATCGTAAGATGAGCAGAAAGTATCATCCGGATGCCAATATTGACAATCCGAATAAAGAACAGGCTGAGGAGAAATTCAAGCAGGTTCAGCAGGCTTATGAGCAGATTATGAAGGAAAGAGAGCAGGGAATCGATTACGGGAATTATGGCAGCAATAATTACGGTGGTTTTGGCGGATTTTCCGGACAGGCAGACTCTGGCTATCAGGATGAAGAGTCTATGCGCAGGCAGGCGGCAGCCAATTATATCCAGAGCGGTCATTATCGTGAGGCTATGAATGTTCTGCAGTCACTTTCACAGAGGAACGGACAGTGGTATTATCTGTCTTCCATGGCAAACATGGGACTTGGAAATAACGTAAATGCATTGAATGATATTAAGCAGGCTATCCGTCTGGAACCGGATAATGTACAGTATCAGATGGTTTTGCAGCAGATGGAAGGCGGAGGAAACTGGTATCAGGAGATGCAGAATCCTTTTGGAGGTATGCCGACAGGCGGTGATGATTATTGTATGAAGCTGTGCCTGGCAAATATGGCATGCAGTCTGTGTTGCCCGGGAAGCGGCATATTTTGCTGCTAAAACGTTATTGTTCACTCCGTTCTCAGTAACGTAGTCAAAATTCATTCCAGATTGCCTGCGGCAATGGAATTTTGGTAATAATTGGATTGACAATTAAAAGTGAAAATATTACTATAGTAAAGTGATAATGTGCAACTGTAATGATATGCAACAGTTGCAAACATATAATTAAGGTTACAGGAGGAAATCATAATGAGTATTCGTATTGGTATTTTAGGCTACGGCAATCTTGGCCGCGGTGTAGAGTGCGCAATCAAACATAATCCGGATCTGGAGCTTGTTGCTGTATTTACACGTCGTGCTCCGGAAACTGTTAAAATCCTTACAGAGACAGCAGCGGTATATTCTGTCAATGATGCCGAAAAAATGAAAGATAAGATCGATGTACTTATCATCTGTGGTGGAAGTGCAACAGATCTTCCGAAACAGACACCGGAATATGCGAAGATGTTTAATGTAATTGACAGCTTTGATACACATGCAAGAATTCCAGAGCATTTTGATTCAGTAGATGCAGCTGCAAAAGAAAGCGGTCATATCGGAATTATTTCAGTGGGCTGGGATCCGGGAATGTTCTCACTGAACCGTCTCTATGCAAATGCAATCCTTACAAACGGAAAGGATTATACATTCTGGGGCAAGGGTGTAAGCCAGGGACACTCAGATGCAGTACGCCGTATCAAAGGCGTAAAAGATGCAAAACAGTATACAATTCCTGTTGAAGCAGCACTGGAAGCAGTGAGAAACGGAGAAAATCCGGATCTTACAACAAGACAGAAACATACAAGAGAATGCTTTGTAGTTGCAGAAGAAGGTGCGGATCTGGCACAGATTGAGAATGATATCAAGACTATGCCTAACTATTTCTCTGACTATGATACAACTGTACATTTTATTTCTGAAGAAGAACTGAAGCGAGATCACAGTGGAATCCCACATGGCGGTTTCGTGATCCGATCCGGAAAAACGGGCTGGAATGATGAGAACAATCATGTGATCGAATATAGTCTGAAGCTGGATTCCAATCCGGAGTTTACATCTTCTGTACTTGTTGCATATGCAAGAGCTGCATATCGTATGAATAAAGAAGGACAGAGTGGTGCGAAGACCGTATTTGATGTGGCACCTGCTTATTTATGTGCTGCTGATGGTGCTGAATTAAGAAAGCATCTGTTGTGATCAGGGATATAAGATAATATTCTGTCTGTTGAAAAAATAAAGAGAAAACAGGTATACAGGTTATATTTCACAGTGTTATCTTGTGAAAAGAGACAAAGTATTTGTGGACTTTGTCTCTTTTTTTATGGAACAGACTGTGAAAAATTAGTGAATGTTTAACAGAATTTTACTTGTCTGTTGACGGGTTATTTAAAGTGTAATATAATAGGGTCATAGAAACGTAACAACATTGTAAAAAACTTTGTTAAACCTTAGAGCGTATCTGAGAAGTATGTGAGATATCAGAGCGATACCTACGATTCATACTTTTCAGACACGCTCTGATAACGAAAAAAGAAAAGGAAGGTATGTATGCAAAACGTAAACAGGAAGTTTAAAATCTGGGGGGCACTTCTGTTTCTGCTGTTTTTTGCTGTGGGAGTTTCCATGTATTTTACTGCGGCAAATGTACAGGCTGCAACGAAAACAGGTTTTGTAACTATTAACGGAGATTCATACTACATAAATAAAGATGGCTCTAAACAGAAGGGTTGGCTGGAACTTGAAGGGAAGAAATATTACTTTAACACAAAGACCGGTGTTCAGGTAAAAGGCTGGGTTACTGACAGTAAAGGACGAAAGAGATATTTCAGTAAACAGGCTGGTATCATGATGACAGGCTGGGTCACTGATTCAAAGGATCAGAAAAGATATTTTAATCCATCTACCGGATTCATGCAGACGAAATGGCTGACATTGAAGGGAAAGAGATATTATTTCTACAGTAACAGTGGAGTGGCTGCCTGCAAGACATTCCTTACAGACAGTAAGAAAAATACCAGATATTTTACAAGTGCATGTTATATGCTTACCGGCTGGACAAAGAATTCCAGCAATGAATACAGATATTTTGAAACTGAAGACGGAATTATGGCAAAAGGTTTCCAGACACTGGATGGAAAGAAATACTACTTTAATACAGGCAGCGGCAAGATGGCTGTAGGCTGGACGACAATTGACGGAAATAAGTATTATTTTGATAAGGAAACCGGTGTGATGGCTACCGGAGATGTAACAATTGATGGACAGAAATACCATTTTAATTCCAATGGTATATTGAGCAATACTACAAGTCCGACCGGTTCCAGAACAATCAAGAATTATCTGGCAGGTGCATTACAGCCTGTTGGTCAGGCTCTGTACGTATGGGGTGGCGGATGGAATGATTCCACCAGAAAAGGAACAAGTCAGACAATGACTGATTTCTATAACAGTCAGAGCAGCAGTTATGATTACAATAACTACAGAGATCTCAGCACAGCCAACAGAGCAAAAGGTTTTGACTGTTCCGGTTTCGTAGGATGGTCAGCTTATCAGGTAATGCAGAGTAAGTCCGGTGTAGGAAGCGGATATACGGTAGTTTCCGGTGAGATTGGTTCTTATTATAAGTCCATGGGCTGGGGAAGTATTCTCACTCAGGCGAATCTGGCAAGTGATGACTGGACAGTATATCCCGGAGATGTGGGATATGACAGTGGACATACATGGATCATTCTCGGACAGTGTGCTGATAAGAGTGCAGTGATCGTGCATTCTACCCCGAATGCAGGTGTTCAGATTGCAGGTACACCTACTCCGTCCGGTGGTTATTCCAGTCAGGCGATTGCACTGGCACAGAAGTATATGTCAAGATATCCGGGATATACCAAATATGATTATCATACTTCATCTGGTAACTATATCAGAAGAGGTAATTATCTGAGATGGAATAGAAGTACGCTTTCTGATCCGGATGGATATATGAATATGACCGCAGACCAGATTCTTGCAGATCTGTTTAGCTGAGAAGTGAATAGTTAAGAAAATGGAAGCAGCTTTCGAATAAGGAGGCTGCTTCTTTTTTTGCGTTCTGTAGTAATTCCATAAATAATGCAAACAATCCAGTCCACTATAGCGTGAAGTCCTGCTACGTTACTGTCCACTCCGTTCACAGTAACGTAGCCAAAATTCATTCCAGATTGCCTGCGGCAATGGAATTTTGGCTTGTATGTCTCGGGATAGTGGTGTGTGAACAGTAACCCTGCATCAGATATCTTTGTCCTGTGTCAAATTATTACAAACATGAAATGGAATATGTTTGAATTGTAGAAAGAAATGCGAAGAATAACAAAAAGATTAATAAATGTTACAGAAATATAAAATTTATGGTAATTAATCCTTGCGTTTTTGAGTGTGGTGTGTTAATATGTATAAGAATTAACTTAGATATTGCAAAAACATTAAGATATAGAAAGAAAATGTTACGAGGGTGAGAATTCATGAAGAAAAGAATTGTATGTCTTACATTAGCACTCCTGATGAGCGCAACACAGGTTGTTAGTGTAAGCGCTTCAAGAGAGGATGAATTGAGAGAAGAGCAGGCGATCACAAGTCAGCAGCTGGATGCGACATATTCCAGAATGGATGAGCTTGCATATGCGAAATCACAGCTTGAGAATGAGATTTCCGAACTGGATTCCAATCTTGTAAGTGTTATGGTTTCTATTGATACTCTTAAAGGAGATATCGATAATAAAGAAGTAGATATTATTAAGACAAAACAGGATCTGGCTAAGGCTCAGAAGGCGAGAGATAAGCAGTATGAGAGCATGAAGCTTCGTATTCAGGCACTGTATGAACAGGGTGGGGATGCAGCGTGGTTTCAGATGATGCTTAATTCAGAAGATTTGAGTGAACTTCTGACACGTGCTGAGAATACACAGCAGATGTATGAGCAGGACAGAAAGAACCTTGATAAATATGTGAATACTATTAATGAGGTAAATAATTTAAAGACTCAGTATGAATCTGACAAAGCAGAACTGGAGGAGATGAAGGCTTCTTATGAACAGCAGTCTTATGATCTTCAGTGCCAGATCGATCAGAAGAAATCTGAATCAGCCGATTATGAGAATGAAATTGCATATGCACAGCAGCAGGCGACAGAATATGCAAATCTGTTAGCGGAACAGACAGCTGAAATTCAGAGATTGGAAGCTGAAAGAATCGCAGCAGAAGAAGAGGCAAGACGACAGGCTGAGGAAGAGGCTGCAAGACAGGCGGCAGAAGAAGAGGCAGCAGCAAAAGCTGCAGAGCAGGAACAGGACTCCGAATCAGAAGAGGAAGAAAATGTAGAGTATGATGAAGACGGAAATGAGATTGAGAATACTGATGATGCGGATGATGAGTCTGAATCAGATGATGGTGTAGAATATGATGAAAATGGTGATCCTGTTGACAATGCAGGAGCTTCTGATGATGTAGAGTACGATGAGTATGGCAATGTGATTGATTCTGATAATACAGTTTCACCAGATGATTATGAGAGTGAACAGTCATCTGATTCAGATAGTTCTTCATCTTCAGGTTCAGGATCAGGATCTTCTGTAGTAGACTTTGCAACACAGTTTGTTGGCAATCCATATGTATGGGGCGGTACAAGCCTTACAGGTGGAGCTGACTGTTCAGGATTTACACAGAGTGTATATGCAAACTTCGGAGTAAGTCTTCCGAGAACTTCTTATGAACAGCAGAATGCCGGTACAGAAGTATCTTATGCTGATGCACAGCCGGGCGATTTGATCTGCTACGGTGGACACGTTGCAATCTATATGGGGAATGGACGTATCGTTCATGCATCGAACTCTGTAGATGGAATTAAGATCAGTGATAACGCAGCGTACAGAACGATTGTTTCTGTAAGAAGACTGGTATAATTAAATAAGTATAAATAATTAAATTTATAGGGGTTGAAAAGGAGTATCGCTAAGGGGGCTGATGCTCCTTTTCTTTATGTATAAGTTACCATTATTCCGCGAGGTGTTTTGGCATGAATATACCAAAATTCCGAGACATACCGCGCGAATTTATGCGATTAGCATAAATTCTGTGCATCGCGAAGCGTGTTGCTGTGAACGGAGTGAACCGTAACCATGTATAATATTTTACCGATTTTCAGGTGGATTTTACCTTGACATAAAATTGGATGGATAGTACAGTTTATGTAACTGAAGAGATACATATAAAATTTTAAATCTGTTTTAGGAGACATCAGTGGGAAAGAATATTCTCATGAATTATCCGGATTATAGTTGAATAGTGAAAGCGAGGAATGATAAATGGCAAATGACCATGTAGAACACATAAGAATTGTACAGGAAACGGTTGCTGGCAAGGAGATTACTTTTGCACATGTAATGGGAGGGCCGGCTCCGGTCATATACCAGAAGCTTGGACTGAATCCGCAGGTGGATTACCGTTCATCTGCAATCGGAATTATGAATATGACACCGCCTGAATCTGCAGTAATCGCATCTGATATTGCGGTAAAAAGCGGAAATGTTTATCTGGGATTTGCAGATCGATTTACAGGCACACTGATCATTACGGGAGAGATTTCCGATGTAATGTCAGCGATGACTGAGGTTGTGGATTATTTCAGAGACACTCTGGGTTATGTAGTCTGCAAGATTACCAAAAGATAGGAAGTGTTGGGATGGCAGGGATGACAACCAGAGAATTACTGGAAAAGCTTTATAACCAGGATTATGAGAAATTAAAGGGAAAAAAGCTGCGTATGACCAGGGTAAGGGTTCCGGGAAAGGAAGTGTGCCTGGCGCATGTGATCAATCCTTCACAGAGCTGTATTTATCAGAATCTTGGTCTGCATATTGGAGTCCATGAGGGAGAAGACCACACAGGAGAAGCAATTGGAATGATTCGTTTTACCCCATGGGAAGCAGTGGTTGTAGCTGCTGATATTGCAGTGAAAAGTGCAAATGTGGAGATTGGTTTCATGGATCGCTTCAGCGGATCATTGATCCTTACGGGAGGTCTGACGGAAGTTCAGACTGCAGTGGAAGAAGTGGTGAAATTTTTTAGAGAGGTGCTTGGCTTTAAGACTTGTGCAGTTCACAAAAGTTAAAACATACGAAAAGTCAGTTATTCTGTACCGATGGTGCTTATGTAACTGCCGGAATAGCTGAGAGAAGTGAAAGGGACAGACATTAAATATGAAGAAAATATTTCTGATGGGCAGAAGTGAAGCAGGTAAGACTTCATTAACTCAGGCATTAAAAGGCGAAAAACTTCATTATGTAAAAACGCAGTATACGAATACGGATGATGATACCATTGATTCTCCGGGAGAGTATGCAGAGTCCAAGCATTTCAGCGTAGGGCTGGCCTGTTTTTCTTTTGAAGCAGATGTGGTGGCAATGGTACAGTCAGCAGATGAACCTTTCAGTTTGTTTGGCTATGGCAGTAATGCATTTATTCTGAGACCACTGATAGGAATCATTACGAAAATAGATTCTCCTTATGCGAATGTTCCAATGGTGCGTCAGTGGATGCTGAATGCAGGATGTGAAAGAATTTTTCTGGTAAACAATGTGACCGGAGAGGGGATTGATGAGCTGAGAGCGTTTTTGAATGAGGATGTTCCAAAGCTGAGTCTGGAAGAAGCAAAATTCAGACAGAGTCTTGGTCTGAATGAATGGGATCCGTTGCCAGAAGGCGTGGAATATTCATACCAAAACACCTCGCGGAATAGTGGTGTGTGAACAGTAACGAATGAACAATAATAATTGGAAAAATATATTGATAAATAGTTGACAAGCTTGTTGCAGGGTGTTATTATAATGACAGTATAATTCCATACAGAACATATTAAGTGCTGATACTGTGAGAAAGAGCAGTACAGAAAGAGGGAATCAGGTGAGAAACCTGAGCGATCCGGTCACTGTAACAGAGGAGCAAATCTCAGAATGTCCATTGTGCCATAGCATGAGAAGGAGAGAGGAGCGATGAGCCTGGAGCCAGGAAACCTGCTTGGTATGGCGAGGTTAAACTTCCGTGTAAAGTGTAACAACCAACTCCGTTGAATCCGCAGCTTCGGAGTGTTGTCTGCTTTTATCTGAAGGCAGACATTTTTTATGGAATGCGCCTGTTCTTTATGAATTATACATGATTAAATGGCAGGCGATACTACTTCGGATTTATTCGTTCCCTCCGCGCACTCATGAACGGATTTTTTTCTACCCCGGGGTAGCATCGCTCCCTCTTATTAATTTTAAATGTATGATCTGTGAAAAATACTGTAATGAATTTTCAATGCTTTGTTATGTGAAGAGAAATTGATAATTTATTAGAGTATTTTTTTTATTTCGTCCTCTGATGGGTGGGATTGATGGAGACTGAGAAAACGGAATTATTCTGGAAAGATAAAAACTTGCAACAGGAGAGGAGAGGTAGCAATGGAGAAACCTTATTGGGAAGGGAAAGAATATTCTTATTTCAGCCATAAGAAATGTGAATTTTTTCCGTGTCATAAGAATGCAGATCCGGATGATTTTAACTGTCTGTTCTGTTATTGCCCGCTATATGCCCTGGGTGAGAAATGCGGTGGGAATTTCCGGTATACGGAAAAGGGAATTAAAGACTGCACAAACTGTATGCTTCCGCATAAGCGAAAAAACTATGGATATGTCACAGGAAAATACCAGGAACTGGCTGATATGATGAAAAGAGCAAAGGAAAGTATCAGCAAATAAGAGGAGAATGCGTCGCTGCTTAGAACGGAGTGAACAGTAACAATGTGTCAGATTAGCACAAATAAGAAAGAACGATTTTCATTGTAATACAATGCTTGTTCTGCTAGAATAAGGATAGCAAAAGAGAAGAGTCTGTAAGATTTTCAAGTCTGTTCTGAGTTAGTATATAAAGCATTTCACACACATTTTCCACACTTTTCACATGCACAGAAGAAAATGCATCACAGGCATTTGACGTCTTTTCCTGGCGACATTTTCTTGTCGGCAGAGCTCTGCATTTCTACATAGAGCCGTCGGAAAACAGGGAAAATTCACTGTTTTCCGACGGTTTTTGTCATTGATCATGGTTGAAAAACAAAAAAGATACTGATATAATGATATTATATTTATGTAAGGGAGTTAACTACTACATGAAAAAAAGAAATACAGCGATACGCGCATTGTCAGTTTTTCTGGCTTATTCAATGGTTTGTACATCGGTACCCGCTGCGGGTCAGGAAATGTTTGGATCCGGAGTCAACAGGGAGACAGAAGAAAATACATCAGATCTGAAAGACTTTCAAAGTTCACAGGCAGATGAATTTGGAACAGATACGGGATCGGATGCAGAATTGTTCGGAAGCGATGATGCAAAACAGGAGTTTCAGGATGGAGAAAACTCAGAAGAGGGTACAGACGGAATCAGGTATATTAAGGGTCGTCCGTTGACAGAAGAGGAAAGAAAGGAAGAACTGGAACCCTTTAAAAATTTAAAACCTTTGGATCCGGGAATTGAAGTGGAGAGTGATCTGACATCAGTTTATGCTGCATATGGAAACAGGGAGGCTGCATTTCCATCTTCCTATGATGCCAGAAAGGAAGGATTAGTTACGCTCGTAAAGAATCAGAATCCATTTGGAACCTGCTGGGCTTTTGGTATGGCAGCAATCATGGAGACTTCGCTTCTGGCACAGAACAAAGGAACCTACGATCTGTCAGAAGAACATTTATCATATTTTTTCTCCAACAGACAGAATGATCCTCTTGGAAATACCCCCGATGATAAGAATTATGTACTGGGAAATTATCATGTAATAGGAGGTAATGATCACCTGGCGGCTATTTATCTCAGTACATGGTCGGGAATGACTACAGAGGCCGATGTACCATTTCCTACGGATTCTTCGCATCAGCAGGATCTGACTGTACAGATTCCGGGAAGTAAGGCTTATAATTCAGCGGCATATCTGAAAAATGCATCTGTTTCCAAATACAGTGAGGAACGTATGAAGGAAATGTTGCTGAATGACCATGCAGTATCCATTATGCTTTATATGAAGGAAAATTATGTAAACCCGGACACAGCAGCATATTGTTATCCTGTTGGAAAATCAAATTCGACTGTAATTAATCATATTGTGACAGTGGTCGGATGGGATGATACGTATTCAAAGGATAATTTCCTTCCTGTTTCCAATGTAACATCTGATGGTGCGTGGATCATCAAAAACAGTTGGGGGGAGAAGAAAGGAGACGGAGGATATTACTATCTTTCTTATCAGGATCCCAATATCAGTAAACTTGTAAGTGCAGAGGCAGTGGCTGCTTCGGATCAAAAGTACAGGAATAATTATTTTTATGATGGTTCTTCAGCACTTTCAGTGATTCCGATACAGGCGGGACAGTCAGTAGCAGCAGTTTATGAGACAACTGCAGGAAAGGGAAAAGCAGAAGTCCTGGGGGAGGTTAATCTTGTTACAAACAGTGACAATGCCTGTTACAAAATTCAGATATACACCGATCTGACAGATCCATATGACCCGGAAAGCGGGACCGCTGCATATGCTGCTCCATATGAGTTTGAACAGCCAATCGCAGGTGTACAGACTATTAGTGTACCAGAGGTGGTTTTGAAACAGGGAAGCAGATATTCTGTTGTGATCACAAACAGTGGGACTGACAAAATCAGCTTTGGAGTGGAAGCAAAGTCCAGTTATGGGAACTGGTTTACCTGTACGGCGGGGATAGAAACAGGGCAGACATTCTATAAGAGTGCATCGGAAACGGCCAGGTGGACAGATGGAAAGACGAAAAACTGGACGGCAAGGATCAAGGCACATACAAGGACCCTGAATCAGTCATGGGTGCCGGATACACCGGTATTTCAGGTGAAGGCATATAATTCCGGATATAACCTTATTTCATGGGAAAAAGTTTCCGGAGCTACAGGATATTATGTGTACAGAAAACCTGCAGCAGGTGGAAAGTGGTCCAAAATTGCAGATGTCGGGACATCGGAATTAAAATATAAAGATAGTAAGGTTACGGCTAATGCATCATACCGTTATACAGTAAAAGCATATTATGAAGCATCCGGAAAAAGATATTCAGGTAAATATAAAACCGGCGATGTGATTAAAGCAGCACCTGCAGTGCAGAAGGTTACTTCTGTGAAATCTGAGAAAAGTGGAATCCGTATCCGGTGGAAGCCTCAGAAAAAATGTGACGGCTATTATATTTACAGAAAGAAAAAAGGTGGTTCCTATCAATTGATAAAGAAAATTTCCAATGGAAATAGTTCTTCTTATCTGGACAAAAAAGCACAAAAAGGTGTATCATACTATTATGCGGTAAAAGCATATGTTAAAGAGCCATATGGAAATACATACAGCAAATATAAAAGTTCATCTGCTGTAAAAAGAAAATAAGAAATGAAGGAAAGAGATTATGAAGAGAAGGTTTGGAACAGTAATAGCAATGGTACTGTGCTTTATTCTGACAGTGGTTTCTGTTTATGCGGATGACGGAAAGGGTCAGAATCCGGATTATGTAACAGATTATTATATGATCGTACAGAGTACACAGGGCGGGGTAGATATTTATGATGAAGCAGACACTCAGAGTGTTAAACTGAATGACAGCAAGATTCCAAATGGAACTGCCATTCACGTTCTGGGTGAGAAGAATGGAGCAGACAATAAAAAATGGGCATATGCACAGTACCATGGAATGAACGGATATGTTCCTATGGATGATCTGGATCCGGCTTCCAGAGAAGAAGCTGCCAATGAGGAATATCGTACTTTCGGAGGCAAAGATGTGGATTTCGAAGTAAAGGTTCATGGAAACGATGGAAACGTATCGGTTTATAACGGACCTGGAGAGAAATTTGATCAGGTTTCAGGAACAGAGGGAATCGCAGATGGGACAACTGTACATATTTTTCAGTATGTTCAGGGAGAAGACGGAACAAACTGGGGGAAAACAGACACAGATGGTGTGACACAGGGATGGCTGAATCTTGATCGTGATACAGATTACGTAAATGAAAATGTATCCGCAGATGCACCGGAGGCTACAGGCACATCAGGAAATGTTCCGGTGGCTGCTGTTACACCAACACCGGAAGCAACTCCAACTCCGAAAGCCACACCAACACCAGAGGTAACACCTACAGAAAAAGTGACACCGACACCGGAGGCAACACCTACAGAAGAAGCAACACCGACACCGGAGGCAACACCTACAGAAGAAGCAATGCCAACACCGGAAGAAACAGAGACGCCTGCTTCGACAGAAGACAAGGAATCCGATGATAAGCAGAGTCAGAAAACATCAGGAAAGAATGTAAAAGCAGATTCAGGAATGAAGAATCCTGTAATCTGGATTAGTGGTATCGGGATTATTGTTATCATAATTTTACTTATTTATTTCCTGAAGAAGAAAAAGTAAGAGTTAAAATCATTAAAGAATGCCGTCGACGGCAGAGAACAGTTACAAAATAAACAGTGGAACTAAAAGAGCAGCGCATCGGATGATGCAGCTGCTCTTTTTAGAAAATGTGTGTGTATAATTGAGACGTTATGAGGAAACCTCAAATCAGTCTTAATTAACAAAAACTATTAATGTGTGTGCATATATAGTCTACAATTTTTTTGCAATTTAATCAAGATGGAATTTTATAGAACGTGATATATTTGTTACTGTTCATACACCACTATCCCGCGAGGTGTTTTGGCATGAATATGCCAAAATCCCGAGACATA
>NZ_JAJDML010000056.1:0-22823 GCF_020594215.1 Blautia sp. DFI.1.216 | reverse complement strand
TGGCATATTCATGCCAAAACACCTCGCGGGATAGTGGTGTGTGAACAGTAACGGTTAAATACAATAATCACTCCACCCATTCTCCTGGGCAGACGTACAGCTGCTCCGCACCATCAGTTTACATTCCAGTTCCATCCTGGTCACAGCTTTATGTCCGTTATTGATCCGATCCAGCAACAGCCACAGGGCAAATTTCCCCATATCTTCCTTCGGCAGATGAACCGTTGTCAGCATTGGCGTCGTAAACTGCGCCTGTTCAATATCATCACTGGCGATCACAGAGGGCATATAGATATTTTTCCTGCGGCTTAACAGCTTCAGCACGCCTACCGCAGTAATATCATTTGCACAATAAATCCCCGTAGGATAATCCGGCATGGCAAGCAGTTTCTCCATGGCTTCATATCCTTTCGCTTCCGTCTGGTTCGTCTCAATGACAAAGTCCGGATCCAGTTCCAGATGATGGTCATAAAGTGCCTCCACAAAGCCCCGGTATCTCGCTTCATTATGACATTCTCCGATATAACCAATATTTGTGTGACCCAGCTCGATCAGATGCTCAACCGCCATAAATGCAATCTTTTCCCCGTCACATACAACTTCATCTACAACTCCGGAAGATGCATTTCGATTCACACATACCACATTCTTATATTTCTTTCGAAAAAGCGCCAGTGCTTCTTTATTACATTTTCCGATCACGATCAGACCATCACAGTGCCCTTCTGTCTGTTCATACATCTTCTCAATAATATCTGCTATATTTTCCCTTCTGCACCGCTTGTCACTGGAAAAAATAGCCCGGTACCACACCTGAGACAAAATACAGTTATTTCGATGAATCTCTGTTTCTACCACTCTCAGCTGTTCATCAAAAAAAGGATCCACATGCGCAGAGTCGGTCCTTGTCATCAAAATATTTATATAGCAGGTTTTCTCCTCTGCAGAACTGCTCCCGGTTTTCAATCTTCGGGCGGCTTCATTTGGCACATAATTTAACTCTATTGCTGCCTTACGTATACGTTCTCTTACCTGAGGAGAAGAACATTTATAATCCGGATTATTTAACACTCTGGAAACGGTCGCAGATGATACCTGCGCCCGTTTCGCGATTTCCTTGATTGACATTTTCTCTTCCCTTTATTTTTCCATAAATTTTATAAAGCAACAATTTAGATGCCAGATTTAATAATAGGTTTTGTTCATCATATTCTCTATTTCATACTTTGTCAATATAAATTATATGTTTTATCCCTCATAAATCTGATCAAACACTCCGCCATCAGAGAAATATGTTTCCTGCGCTTCTTTCCAGCCACCAAAATCATCAATAGTCACAAGGTTAATATCCAGATCAAATACATCAGAATACTCTTTCAGAATGTCTTCATTAGATGGTCTGTAATAGTTATCTCCCGCAATTCTCTGGGCTTCATCAGAATACAGATAATTCAGATACTCTGTAGCCACATCTCTGGTTCCTTTTTCATCTACAACTGTATCTACCACTGCTACAGACGGCTGTGCCAGGATACTGATACTTGGAGTTATGATCTCATAATCATCCGGATAATCCTTTACAGAAAGATAAGCCTCATTTTCCCATGCGATCAGTACATCACCCTGTCCGTTCTCTACGAAAGAAGTAGTCGCTCCTCTTGCACCGGAATCCAGAACCAATACATTCTGATACAGCTTCTTAATGAAGTCCTTAATCTGATCTTCATCTCCATTAAATTTATCCTTCGCATACGCCCATGCTGCCAGATAATTCCATCTTGCACCACCGGAAGTCTTTGGATTCGGAGTAATCACGCCTACACCATCTTTTACCAGATCATCCCAGTCCTTAATCCCCTTTGGATTTCCTTTTCTCACAAGGAATACAATTGTTGAAGTATATGGAGAACTGTCATCCGGAAATTCATCAATCCATCCGTCATCGATCAGTCCTGCATTCTGAATAGCATCCACATCATATTCCAGTGCCAGAGTAACTACATCCGCTTCCAGTCCATTGGCAACCTCAAGTGCCTGCTTACCGGAACCTCCATGAGACTGTGTAATATCCACATCCTGTCCTGTCTTCTCCTTCCAGTGCTCCTGGAATATCTTATTATACTGTTCATAAAGCTCTCTGGTCGGATCATAGGAAACATTCGTAATACTTACGCTGTCTGCCGCATAAACTGTGTTTCCTGCTACTGTCCCTAAAGTAACTACTGCCGCAAGGGCTGCTGCTGCAAATATGATTTTTCTGTTCATAATATTCTTCCTCCTCTGAAATGTGTTTACAAACTTGACTTGTAACTTTTTCTTCTCAAGAGAACTTTTTTATTTCACTTATCATTTATGCTCTGTTCTCTTGCTGATGAGGTATTATAAACATAGTTTTCATATAAATAAAATATGAATATCTGAAAACGTTTGCACTATACGATTCTGAGTTTCAATTCATTCATGAGTTTCCATCTCTATAACGCCAAAAAAGAGCCCTTACTTATCACAAATACAAGATCTTCTTCTCTTATTTTCTGTTTTGTGAAAACGTATTCACCATATAAATCAACTATGATATCTATCTTTTATCTGTTCAGTGTACACTCACCCATCACATCTGCTTGCAGAATCGACAAAAACCTGCATTTACATCCCATTGACTTTTCCAGATGCTTGTGTTACTCTAACACAAGAAAATCTGCATATAGATGATAACAACGGGAGCCTGTGTGACAGGCTGAGAGGAAGATTGATCTTCGACCGCACCTGATATGGATAATGCCAGCGTAGGGACTGTATTTGTATATTAAAATCTGCCAGTGTGTTATTCGGCAGATTTTTTTGTAGGATTTTATTTATTTCCTGCACAACTAATCAACTTTTTCATTTCAAGGAGGTTCATTATGAACACAGACAGATCAAAAACACTCAGAATGGTCATGCTCGCCATGATGGTTGCCATCGGCGTTGTCATCTCACCCATTCTGAGAATCGAGGGTATGTGCCCTACTGCACACCTGATAAACATCGTCTGCTCCGTACTTCTGGGACCGTGGTATTCACTTCTTTGTGCCACTCTCATCGGAATCATCCGAATGATGTTTATGGGTATCCCGCCACTTGCACTGACAGGTGCCGTATTCGGCGCATTTTTATCAGGCGTTTTCTACCGCGCTTCTCATGGAAAGATTATCTGCGCAGTAATCGGTGAGATCTTCGGAACCGGTATTATCGGCTCTCTGGTTTCCTATCCTGTGATGGCATTTCTCATGGGCAGAAGCGGACTGAACGCATTTTTCTACACACCAATGTTTCTGGCAGCAACCTGCATGGGCGGTACTATCGCCTATTTTTTCCTGAAAGCATTAAGTCACGCAGGAATGCTTGCCAAATTTCAGCAAAGCCTTGGAGCAAAAGTATATGACCGTAAATCAGACAAATCCCAGACAACTGACCCGAGCAGCCCAACCGCTGATTCACTGCATCACTAATCCGATTTCTATTCATGACTGCGCTAATATTATTCTGGCGGCCGGAGGCCGCCCGATCATGGCAGAACATCCGGCAGAAGTAGCTGAGATCACCAGAAGTTCTCATGCACTGGCACTGAATCTTGGAAATATCACCGATGCGCGTATGAAATCCATGCCGGAATCTCTGAAAACTGCTGCCAGTCTCCATATCCCTGTTATGCTTGATCTGGTAGGAACTGCCTGCAGCAATCTGCGTTACGAATTCGCGCAGAATCTTATGAACATCCACATGCCCGAACTCCTTAAAGGAAATATGTCTGAACTTCTTGCCATGTCCGGACAGACCGCACATGCAATCGGAATTGACGCAGGCGTACAGGATGTACTTACAGACGCCAATCGTTCCCATCTGAAAGAACTTTTCCAGGAAAAGGCTTCCCGGTGGAATACCACACTTCTTATCACAGGCAAGGAAGATATGATCGTCTCTGCCAATAAGTGTGAATTTATTACAAACGGTACTCCTGCCATGTCACAGATCACAGGAACCGGATGTATGCTTGGAATGATCTGTGCCACCTATCTGGCAGTTACAGACCCATTTACAGCAGCCCTCTCAGCAGCCAGAGAATTTGGCACAGCAGGAGAAAGAGCAGAGAAAAACAGCTCCGGACCCGGAAGCTTCCAGACAGAGCTGTTCGATCAGTTTTACAATCTTTTATAATCTGTAGTTTATCAATAATTTTTTTCATAAAAAAGTTCCCGTCAGACAATATGGATAAATTTCTTCCATATCATCTGCGGGAACTTTTTATACTATTTCCGCACTGCGCATCTTTCCCAGTTCTCGTCTCGCAAACACAATTGCCAACACAAATACCGCCGCATCTGCGATTGGTCCTGCATACATCACTCCATCAATTCCCATAAACAACGGAAAGATAATGATCAATGGCAGAAGAAAAATCACCTGTCGTGTCAGAGACATTACAATACCCAGCTTCGCCATACCGATAGAGGTAAAGAAACCGGAAGATACTGGCTGGATACCGTTTACAAAGGTCATAAACATAAATATTTTCAGATAACGTTCTGCAAACTGAAAATACAGATCACTTCCTGTTCCGAAGATACCCACGATCTGGTGTGGAAATATCTGGAAACAGAAAAAGAATATCGTTGCAATTACTGTACAGGCAGTTACAGAATAACGGTATGCCTGTCGTACTCTGTCATATTTCTTTGCTCCGTAATTAAATCCCCAGATTGGCTGACTGCCCTGAGAAATTCCGATACAGATTGCCATAAATACCTGATTAACTTTGGAAATAACCCCAACACAGGCAATTGGAATATCACTTCCATATACAGAATTTGCTCCGTAATAACGTAGAATATTATTCAATACGATCTGCACGATTGCCATTGCAATCTGATTAATACAGGAAGCAAGTCCCAGAGAAATAATTGCCCCCAGATATGACAGTTTCGGTTTCAGCATCTCACCGGACAGATACATTTTTCGGAACTTACAAAAATACACAATTACCAGAACTCCAGAAGCAACCTGTCCGATCACTGTTGCCCATGCAGCACCTTTAATCCCCCATCCAAATCCAAAAATAAACAGCGGATCCAGAATAGTATTAATAATCGCACCTATCATAATGCAGACCATAGAATAAGTCGGACTTCTGTCTGCTCTGACCACATGATTCCCGCCGACAGACAAAATATAAAATGGAAGTCCAAATGCAGTAATACCTGTATAATCAACAGCATAAGGCATAACATCTGCAGTTGCCCCGAACAATGTCAGAAGTGGTTTCAGGAACATCAGTACAATCACAGCAAGTATCAGACCACTGATTGCCAGTGACGACAACGCAGTACCTGCAATCCCGCTGGCTTTCTTCTCCTGTCCTGCCCCCATTTCCAGATTATAATTTGATGCACCGCCAATTCCCAAAAGCAATGCCAGCGCAGTTGCGACCGTTGTAACAGGAAACGCCAAATTTGTAGCTGCATTTCCCAGCATCCCCACACCCTGGCCAATAAAAATCTGGTCCACGATATTATACATCGCACTGACCAGCATACTGATGATCGCAGGAATCGCAAACTTAGCGATCAGTCCACCCACGGGTGCTGTACCCAACGGATTCTGTGCCTGCGAATTTATTTCCTGCGTACTTTGGTTACTTTTTCCCAAATAAACTCCTTCCTCTCTTTACATATTTGACACAATTTCTATCCCTGATAAATAATAACACACTTGTAGGAATAACTTTTATTATGCCGTTTCTTTATGCCGTATTATTTACTTTAACATTTATTCTCCTTCTCTGCAACGAAAAAGCAGGGGATTTATTGCATCCGTCAATAAATCACTCCTGCTTCTATTCTTAATGCCATCACTTTATGAACATTTTATATTTATTTTTCATACAAATCCTCTGATATTTTCTATACCTCCTCCAGACAAAACAGTCTAGCACTAACCGGATTTGGAAATTCTACGGTTAACTCTCCAGCCTCTTTATTCCACTTATAATTACATGGTTCTGCTTTCGGATAACCACATACCACTTTCAAATCCTGACCTTTTCTGTGCTCAACAGGAATTGTTGCAAAAGCAGTCTGACTGTTTCTTCTCCATACAGCCACATAATCTTTCTTACCTGCATTCAATCCCATGCTCACCCACGGATCGCGATATTTAGAAAGACCTAATGGCCAGAACGGTACTGCATTCTTGATATCTACACGGATTGTTTTATAATATGAGATTGCCTCTTTTACAAGATCAAATCTTTCCTGACTCAGATTTACCAGATGACCGCTCTGATGGATTCGAAGTAGTATTGCATTAACCATATTGAAAATTACTTCTTCCTTATCGCCTTCAGTCAGAGGATAAGACCAAATAGCAGCCTGCTCGGGCGTTAATGCCATTGGAGAATTTGCTGCGATTGTAGCATATCTTATATAGTCTTCCTGGTCACTGGTAGACTGAATGCTGTAACGTGAAAGCATTGCATAATCCATTCTCAGACCACCGCTTGAACAATTCTCAATAACCAGATCCGGATATTTTACAAAAATCCCATCCAGCCATTTCAGGTATGCACGGTTATGACCAAGAAGTCCATCACCTGCACTGTCCGCGTTCAGTTCTGTTCCAATTCCCGGTTCAATGTTGTAATCCATCTTAATATATCCAACGCCATATTCATTTACAAGACGATCGATAACTTCTGTTGCATGAGCAATAACTTCTGGATTACGGAAATCAAGCTGATATCGGCTTCTGTCATAAACCTTTTTTCCATGTCTCATAAAGTACCAGTCATCCGGAACCTTATCTGCTTTCGGGCATTTGATTCCCATAACTTCAAGTTCCAGCCATACTCCAGGGACCATTCCTTTCGAACGGATATAATCCATCACTTCTTTTAAGCCGCCCGGAAATCTTTCTTTGGATGGCAGCCATTCTCCAACACCATCCCACCAGAATCCTGCTGAATACCATCCACAGTCAACACAGAAATATTCGCAACCCGCTTCTTTTGCTTTATCAATCAGCGGAAGTTCTTTTTCTGTCGTAGGGTCTCCCCACAGACAATTCATATAGTCGTTAAAGATTACCGGAAGTTTTTCATTATCTTTATTCTTTCTTCTGATAGCACGACGATATTTTGTAAGTTCTCCTGCTGCCTCTTCCACATCTCCACATGCAGAACCGACACTTACCGGAACACTTGCAAAAGTATCACCCGGTTTCAAATTCTTCCACCAGTGAGACTGATGTTCTGTGGGGCCGGATAACTGCAAATACATATGTCCATCCTGATCACTGATTTCCCAGTACCAGGAACCATTCTGCTCAATCTGCCAGAACAGGATAGAATCTGTTTCTTTATTCTTCAGGCATCCCATAGGAAGATAATTCTTAGTAGACCAGTTTCCGGTATTTCCAACACTGATTGTCTGAGAAGAACGTCTTACTTTATCCGGCTGTGAAATAGACATACCTAGCTGATCCATACTGAAACGGTTCCAGATTAATTCCTTCTGCCATGCATTGCGTGCAATCAGAACTTCCAGTTTTTCATCAGTACTTAAAAGACCTTCTTTGTCAATACCAAGCAATGCAAAAGAAGATACATACTCAACTCCCAGATCTTCTTCTCCATTATTTTTTAACTCTGTCCAGCTTCTGATCACAGAGATTCCATCATAGAACTGAATATTACTGCATACTTCCAGTCCTGTAGGTTTATCTTCCATAAGGATCTCAAGTTTTCTTCCTGTCTCGTTTCGATAATCTTTCATATCTTTATATTTCAGGCGATAGCCAGGAGCAGTATAAGTATACTTTGTTCCATGGCGTTCACCCGGACGGTTTAAACCTGAAAGCAACACTTCTACCGGTCTGAAAGAAGCTGTTCCTTCACAGGAATTAATATCATTTTCATCAAACGGTAAGTTTGAAAAATGTAATAACTTAATCTCATTCTCATCTGTGATCTCATAGACCATGTTTAAATTATTTTCTTTAATTTCAATTCTCTTCATGATGTCTCACCAATACTTTCTTCTCTAAACTTATTCTCAATTTGCATCAACCTTTGACAGAACCACTCATTAAGCCTGCAAGGAAATATTTCTGCAGGAACAGGAAAATGATAGTTACCGGAATTACCGCGATAACAGATCCGGCCATCAGACCACCCCAGTCAATAGTATTTGCACCTTTGAATAACATGATCGCCGGTGTCAGTGTTCTGTATTTATCTGTAGAGATAAAGATGTAACCAAACATAAACTCGTTCCATGCATTAATAAATGCATATAATCCGGTAGAAATCAGACTTGGAACAGATAATGGTAAAATAATCTTGAAAATCGTCTGTGCTTTTCCACATCCGTCAATCTCAGCCGCCTCTTCCAGTGCCATCGGTACAGTATCGAAGAAACTGCTCATCATAAACGTACACAGCGGTATAACGAAAGTTGTATATGCCAGAATCAGACAAAGGTAAGTTTCCAGAATATGGAATTTCTGCATGATCATATATAACGGAACCAACAGAAGAACACCAGGGATCATCTGAGACAACATCATTGCAAAGTTGGAAACCTTTACAAGTTTCTGTTTATAGTAACGACTTAATGCATATCCTGCCATTACAGCAATTACCATAGAAAGTCCACAGGCAATTACAGATACGATAAAACTGTTCTTAATATAATTTATAAACCCTGCCTGGAACAGTACCTTCTTAAAATTCTCCAACGTAGGTGCATGAATCACAAAAGAAGGAATCGCCGTACGAATCTCGTCTTTTGGCTTAAATGCTGAAATCACCATCCAGATAAATGGGAATACACAATATATGGCAATTATAATAAGAAGAATATATGAAACGGTTTTTACAATCGTTTGATTTTTTTTATTCAACATATTTCCTTTTCCTCCTTTTAGCTTAAATCATCACTGATTTTCATTCTCTTTCTGTAATAGAAAAGGAACATAATAAACATCGCAGTAAACATCATCGTTGACAATGCAGACGCAGCGCCAACATCAAAGGTCTTCATTGAATACCTGTAGATCATGATTGGAAGTGTCTCTGTTGCATAGTTCGGTCCTCCCTCTGTCATAACCCAGATAAAGTCGAAGTTAATTGCAGTCCAGATAATATGAATAAATACAATTACAAGCGATACAGATTTCAACTGTGGTAAAGTAATTTTGAAAAATCTTGTAAACATTCCAGCACCATCTACTGCTGCCGCTTCATTCAAATCTGCTGGAATAGACTGCATTGCAGACAGGAATGAAATTGTATAATACGGGAAAGATCTCCAGATATTTACAAAAATTACAGTTGCCATTGCATATCTGGAATCACCAAGAAAATTAATCTTTTCAGAAATAAGTCCCACTTTCAGAAGCAGGTAATTGATAATACCAAAGTCTGGATTTAACATCCAGTCCCATGTCATACCTGCAACAATAATTGGAACCAGCCATGGGATAAATACTAAAGTACGGAAGATTGCTCTTCCTTTAAATTTCTGATTCAATAAAACTGCAGTAAGCATACCCATAATATATTCACCAGCTACAGAAAATACTGTCCAGAAAATTGTGTTTCTTATTGCCTGTGCAAAGTGTTCATCTGATACTACTTTCTTAAAGTTATCCAGACCGGCAAAACCTGTCATACTCTTATTGATCAGATGTACGTGTGAAAAAGCATCATGAAGAACCTTTCCCAGAGGATATGCAATCAGGCAGGCAAGGAAAATAAGAGCCGGCAGTAACATAACCAAAGCATATCTTCTTGCCTGCTGATCTCTTGTCAGTTTTCCGTCCGTTTTTTTCAGTAATTTTGACATATATAGCCTCCTATCTAAACATTTTCAGATAAGAAAAGCTGGAATGCTTTCACATCCCAGCATTTCTTTTAAAACGTTTATTCGCTCAGTTCACCATTTTCCTGTAAAGATGCATTTACTGCGTCACTCAGCCAGGAAGCTGCTTCTTCTGCAGTTTTACCTTCCTGAAGGACCTTAGCGATAGAATCTACCATTGCCTGATTGATTCCGCTTAATGTTACAGGAGGGAATGTTACACCTGTGTCAGCCAGTGCTGAGAAGTCTTTACTCCATTTGGAATCTGTAGATACATCAGAACGTGGGGATCTGTCAGCAAATGCTGCTTCCTGCCATTCTTTGCTGCAGAATGCTGTTGCAAGATCAAATGCTTCGTCCTTGTTCTCGCTGCCTTCCATAATAAACATTGGTTTACACTCCATGTATGTAGCAGGCTGTCCATCAGCTGGGTATGGAATCGGAGCTACAGATACATCACCCATAGTATCCGAGTTAGAAGATTCTCTCTCTGCAAGCCAGTTACCAGTTACATATGTTGATGTGATTCCTGTTGCGAAGTTTTCATCTGTTTCTTCCCATCCCCAGTTTTTAGCACTGGAATCGATAATCTTGTTGTCAATCAAATCCTGATAGAACTGGAATACTTTTGTTGCTTTTTCAAGTTCATCTTTATTTTCATTCCATGTGTTTTTGTATTTTCCATCATCCTGTGCAGATGCGATTTCCAGACCGTACTGTGCAAGATAAACCAGAAGTTCCTGAGAAGCACGAACTCCTGTGCATGCAACCTCTGTCAGATATTTACCATTATTATCATAGTAATCTGACTGAGCAAGTAAATCTTCCCATGTTGCAGGAGTTTCGATACCTGCAGTTTTCAGATCGTCATCATGTACCAGATATGCTCGAACTGTCATTTCATATGGGATACCAATAACTTTGTTATCAATTGTCATTGCATTTACAACAGAATCTGAAAGAGCATCTTTGTCTTCCCATTCGTTGAATTTGTCTGTAAGGTCAGCTACGATTCCCATGTTGTAGAATTCACCAACATATTCCGGAAGTCCCCAGATCAGATCTGGTACATTTCCACCTGCTGCAGCTGTCAGGATTTTTTCATGAAGCATATCATAGGTGAAATTTGTCTGGTTTACAGTATTTCCTGTTTCCTCTTCCCATTTCTGAATCATTTCCTGGCTTGCCTTTTCTGTGTCAGCGCCCTCTGTCCAGCAAGTCCATAATTCAATTGTTTTTCCTCCGTCTTTTGCAGATACACTTACCGGTGCTACCATCGTTCCCACCATTGCTGCAACCATAATTGCGGATACTACTTTCTTAAACATTCCTTTTCCTCCTTGTTTATTTTTAGTGATTCGGTATATTTCATACGATGTATATAGCATACCTTTTGTATATTTACAACAATTTAGGAGGGACTTCCAAATAATACCACTCTTTTCAATTAAAAATCCCACGTAAAATTATCTGTTGTTCTTCTTATATTTTGCAGGACTGCATCCATAAAAATCTCTGAATTTGTCTGTAAAAGTACGCACATCCTTATAGCCAACCTGACTGGCAAGCTCATAGGTTTTCATGTTTGTTTCCATCAGATACTGTAATGCTTTTTTCATTCTGACTTCCAGCAGATATGCCTTAAAATTCTCACCTGTTTCCTTCTTGAAAAAGGCACTGAAATAATAAGGATTCATATAAACCATCTGTGCCATTTTTTCCAGTGTAATGTCTTCACTGAAGTGTTCCGAAATATATTCTTTTACTTTAAAAATGGAATCATTCTCCTGGTTTCCTTTGCAAAATACACATTCATTTACAAACCGTTCCATAATACTCTTAAATTTTTTCTTCAGGTCTTCATATGTATTTTGTCCTCTCAGTGCTTCTACTTCTCTTTCCAGTTTCTTCCTGTTTTCCTCATCAATTACTTTACATTGCAACAGATCATGACATACATTCATCGCCAAGATAATACATCTGCTTTCCACTGCATAACAGCTTCCATAATGAAGATTCCTTATAATTTTCAGACTTTCGTCAAAAGAATCCTTCCAGTTTTCATCATGTCCTAATATTTTCTGAGTCAGCTCTTTACACTTCTTTTCAAACTCTTCAAAAGAATAATTATATACTCTTTCTACGTTTTGATAATAAATCGTTTCTTTCTGAGTAAAATAGTAAATACCAGCAGAGAATTTAGCAGTTTTATAAAGATATTCCACTTTATCTGCCTGCGTTGTAATTTCCCCGATTCCTGCTATCAATTCTACTCCATATTTCCCATAAACGATTTCTCTGATTCTGGAAATAATTGTTTCGGTTTCATTCTGCAAGTCTGTAGAATATAATACCAGGATGATAGTGCTACTATTTTCACTTCTTTTGGTTACAAATCCATTCCTGTTTTCTTCCAGATATTCTTCAATCTCCTTAAAAACTGCAAATCTCATTAATTCAAAACGGTTACTGTCCTGAATTCTCTGTACCAGATCACCTTTCAGCACAAAGCAGACACCTGCAAAATATTTCCCTTCATTCAATAATTCTTTTGAAACATGCAATTTTCTTTTTTTTCTTTTTACCGGAAAATTATTAATCTCTTTAAAAACGTTCTCTACATTTTGTTGTTCAATCTTCCAGACTGCCTCTGGCTGTTCCTGAACAATCTGATCCTTTGCCCTGTTGATTGCATTTTCCAGTTCTTCTACAGAAACAGGCTTCAGAAGATAGTCCACTGCCCCATATGTTACAGCCTCTTTTGCATAGGAAAACTCTTGAAATCCACTCAGAAAAATAACCTTTGTTTTCAGCTTACGTTTATTTATTTCTTTTAAAACATCCAGTCCTGTCTTTTCCGGCATACTGATATCCGATATAATAATGTCTAGTTCCAGAGTATCCAGCAGATTCAAAAGTTGTTCTCCATCTTCAGCCTCCCCGACAACCTCCGTGTCCATCTTTCCCCATTCCATCATCTTTTTCAGACCACGTATAATCAGTGGTTCATCATCCGCAATGATAATTCGGTACATCTTAAACATCCTCCCAGATTAATGGCAGCCAGTATTTTACAATGGTGCCCATTCCTTCATATGCATCAATTTCCAGTCCGTACTCATTTCCGTACAAATGTTTAATACGGTCAGAAACATTTTTGACTCCTATGCTCATTCCTTTAATATCCTCTTCTGCTACTCTGGCATCACTCTTTAATAGTGCCTGAACTTCTTCCAGCCTTTCTTTATTTATTCCCACACCATTATCCATAACTGTAATCTCAAGAAAATCCATATTTTGTTTCGCCTGTACTACAACCTCTCCAGGTCCTTTATTCGGACGCAACCCATGCTTGACAGCATTCTCAACAACCGGCTGAATAATCAGATGCGGTACTCTGCATTTCCATAATTCCTTTGGTATTTCCACACTCAGAGAGAATCGGGAATCGTACCGCACTTCAATCAGTTTAAAGTAATTGGAAATACATGCGATCTCCTGCTGCAAAATAACCATATTGCCGGTTGTCCCGATCAGATATTTTAACTGCCCGGACAAACTGTCGATCATAGTAGCCACCAGCATGTCATCGTTTGTGATTGCAGACATTCTTATGACATCCAATGTATTATACAAATAGTGTGGCTGGATCTGTCTTTTCAGTGCTTCCAGTTCTGCATCTCTCTGTCTGATTTCCGCAACGTATGCCTTCTGAACATATTTGTTCAGATTTTCAGCCATCTGATTCATTCCATTTCCAATATCCTGAAACTCATCATTTGAATCAATATGTACTCTTGCATCCAAATCACCCTTTTCAATACAGCTCATGGTCTCTTTCAGCATCTGTACAGGTTTATTTAGTTTCTTTGAATAATACATATACACAAGCGCCAATAAACTTACTCCAATCACGATCAACAGCATTGTTGTATTTCTTATCATCTTGTAGGCACCTTCAATCGTTCCTGGTATTACCCTGTCAATAACAAGCCAATTTGTACCATCAACCTTCTGATATACAAGACATTCATTTTTCTGCTCCAGATATCCACTTTCCTTATTTTTCATAGCATCCAGGAGAATTCCATCATTTTGAGCATTTATTCCTTCATACTGTTTCTGTGAATGATAAATATATTTTCCGGAAGCAGAATCTACTACATATATTTCATGGTTTGTTCCATAACTTTCCTGTGTCAGCATCTTTTTTAAATAATCCGCCGAAATATCAATAAACAACGTCCCCAGAACTTCTGATCCTGCTTTTCGGATTGTAGCTGTATTCATAATATTTCTGTAAATTGTAAAATCATTTTTCTGTGAATTTCTATAATATTTTGTTTCATGAGTGGACATGATCTGTACATTTCTGGAACCTATCAGATAATGACTCTTATACCATTCCTGCATTTCCTGTTCATCGATCAGCAATTCCGGCGCTTTCATAGAAGAATACATTTTTCCATCCGGAGTAACAAAAAATACATGATCAATTGCCTCATTCATATACAGGATTGTCCGAAGAATTTTTGTAATCATTGCATTCCTCCCTGTTTCAGACATTCCCGTATCTTCAAACAACTCATAAAAATAATCATAATCAGAAACACTACTCTTATAAATATATTCCGTATCATCCGCAATTTCGGTTATAAGATCCGAAATATTCTTTGCCATAATCTGATCTGTCATAGAAAAATTTCCAAGAATATTTTCATACATCGTATTTGAATATACATTATAGATCAGCATTCCCATGAGCAAAAAAGGAATCAAACCCATAAACAGAAACATAATTACCAGTTTTGCGTAGAAACTCCTGAATCTGATCTGTGGTTTTTTCATAAAAATTACTCCTCCTGTGCCTCTCTGTCCCATGCCTGATCTATTTCTTCAGCAGTCTTTTCTACCGTATATTCTCCTGTATACAGTTCTTTTAATATCTTGTTGACATCAGTCAGAAAAGACGATGCTGTTCCCTGCATTCCCAGATACACTGTATTCTTATCTGCATATCTGTAATCTTTCAGAAGTTTCTGCTGAGCAGAAGGTGCCGGATAAATAATCGCCTCCTTCGTTACCGGAAGCCCATACATTCCCTGTATCATACTTCTGTAATTTTCTTTTGTGTAAAAAAATTTCAGAAACCTCTGTGCAGCCTCTTTTTTTCTGGTATCTTCTGTACATGTCTCTGACAATGCCCAGTAAGCATTATTTCTCGTCAAAGCCGTAAGATGTCCATTGTCATTTCCCAGAAAAAACCATCCCAGACGATAAGTTACCGGATCCTGATCTTCTGGAATTTCCTCTCCCAGAGAAGTTTTATCCGATTCTGTAGACATTGGATATGCATCTATTATCTTGGTAAAAAGCCAGGGTCCCGCATATATCATTGCAAACTGATTTTCCGTCATTCTGGTTACAATCTGGTTCTCTGTCATATTTTCCGAATCTTCCAGAATATATCCTTTTGAAAAAAGTTCCTTTAAGTCTTCTAACATATGTATGGATTCTGCACTTGTAAATTTCACGCTTCTCTCTTTTCTCATTTCCAACCAGTCCGGATTCTCTTCCATAATATCTTTCTGGAAGAAATAATTAAGCCAGTATGTCATATTTTCTTCCTGATTACCGCCAATTGCCAATGGACAAATTCCTTCTGCCTTCAACGTATCACAAATCTGAATAAATTCTTCATAAGAATCCGGTATTTCCAGATCATATTTTTTAAATATATTTTTGTTATAAATTACACCATTTGTGGTCGCGTATATCGGCAGACCATAACTCTTTTTATTAATCACAATCACATTGGTCACCATATTGCTTACCTCCGCATCAATTGCCCCCAGCTTTCCCGCATCAGCAAACGCATCAACATTTTCCAGCTCAAAAATATCAGGAAATTCGTCCAGTGCCTCCTTTACCTTAAGTTCGTTTTCACAGTTTGCTTCTCCTGAATTTTCTGTGTTAATAATAATATCAGGGTTCTGTGCCATAAACTCATCGCATAAAGTTTCCATCGCTGCCACCCATGTTACATCTGAACCAGAATACAAAAGTGAAAGTTCAACTATATCCTCTATACTGTCACTGTCTTCTGCCTTTACCTCTTTCATATTTGCACTCCCGATTAAGCTTCCTATAAGAATCACAATAAAAAACATACCTTTTTTTATTCTCATTTACATAATCTCTCCCTTTAAGTTTCTATCATTTTCAAGACTATATCTGATGTTTCTGGTGTCAGTTGTCATATTTCGTGCATGAAGTCCCCTATATGCAGACGGTGTAAGTCCATAAAATTTTTCAAAAGTATAAGAAAAATGCTGTCTGCTGTTATATCCGGAAGCAAATGCAATATCCGTAATTCCAAAACTACTATTGCAAAGCAGAAATACTGCCTGCTCCAATCTTTTCTGGTTTATATAATGATTGATCGTACATCCTATCTTGTCTGTAAACAATGCCTGAAGATATGATTTGTTAATATCCACGTATGCCGCAATTTCTGGTATGCTGATTTCTTCCAGAAAATGTTTATCTATATAATCACAAGCTTTTTTCAAATAAATAACTCCTTGTGTGTTCTTCTTTAAGCTTATACAATATGTTAATTCTACCATCGTTCTACTAAGCAGAAGTCCAAAAAGAAACTCTTGATCATCCACCTTATTCTGGCTTTTCTGAAGATAGGAGAGCAAATCTTTTATTGCATATCCAAGACTTCTTCCATCATTTGCAGCGATATATCCCTGTGGCATCTGAAAACATTTCTGAAAATCCCGAATCTTCTCAAGCAAGATTTCTGCCTCCACTGCCGTTTCTTCTGAGGTCAGCGCAAACTCCAAATTCAATACAGAACACGGCCTCCCCTCTGTAATTTCCAGTTGATGCTGTATTCCGGGCAAAATATAAATAAACTCACTGGATTTCATTCGTAACCATTCATTCTGACAAAAAATCCTGCATTCTCCCGACGTTACATACATAATTTCAAAACTATCATGAGCATGACATTTCATATGATATTTTACCAACGATAACGCATAAAATGCAGTTACTTTAAAATACTGTTTCTCTTTTTGAAATATTCGATACATGACCAACTCTCCTTGTGTACCAATAAATTGATTTCCTGAACAATCTCGCATCTATAACAATCCTAACACATTTTTTGCTTTTTTACATCACACTCAAAAATTAAATGCGATAATATCTTGCATTTCATTATACAGCCGATAATAACTGTCACCAAACTTCTTAATAGACTATATACTGTAAAAAAACACAGGAGGGATTTTTATATGAGTTTTAAAATTGCATTTATTGGTGCAGGAAGTCTTGTATTTGCCAGAACATTATTTACAGATATTATATCTGTACCTGAATTTCACAATATCGAAATTGCCTTCACTGACATTAATCCGGACAATCTTGAAAAGACAAGAGAATTATGTCAGAGAGATCTGGACGCAAACAATATTCCAATCAGAATTGAAGCAACAACCAATCGTCGTGACGCCTTCAAAGATGCACGTTATATTGTTAACTGTGTGCGTATCGGTGGGCTTGAAGGATTTGAAACAGATGTAGAGATTCCATTGAAATATGGAATAGACCAATGTGTAGGGGATACCTTATGTACTGGTGGAATTATGTATGGACAGCGTGTTATCGCAGAAATGCTGAACTTTTGTAAAGACATTCGTGAAGTTTCCGAACCTGGAGCAATCATGCTGAACTATTCCAATCCAAACGCAATGGCTACATGGGCCTGTAACAAATATGGAAAAGTCCGCACTATCGGACTTTGTCATGGCGAAATTCACGGAGAACAGCAGATTTCAGAAGTTCTTGGTATTCCAAGAGAAGAGCTGGATGTCATCTGTGCCGGAATCAATCACCAGACCTGGTACATTTCTGTAAAACATAATGGAGAAGATATGATTCCTAAACTTCTGGCAGGATTCGAAGCGCATCCTAAATTCAGTCAAGAAGAAAAAGTCCGCATTGATATGTTAAAACGTTTCGGATACTATTCTACCGAATCCAATGGACATCTCTCCGAATATGTAGCCTGGTACCGCAAACGCCCTGATGAAATCAAAGACTGGATTAATCTTGATAACTGGATAAACGGCGAAACTGGTGGATACCTCCGTGTTACACGAGAAGAACGTAACTGGTTTGAAACAGATTTCCCGAAGATTCTGGCAGAACCAGCAAAAAAATTAGATGGTTCTGAACGAAGCAAAGAACACGCTTCTTATATTATTGAATCTCTGGAAACAGGACGTCATTACAGAGGACACTTTAATATTATGAATGAAGGATGCATCACAAATCTTCCATGGGAATCGGTAGTTGAAGTTCCCTGTTATGTAGATGGAAACGGAATCAGCATTCCTAAAGTAGGTGACCTTCCACTTGGCTGCGCAGCAGTATGCTCACAATCAATCTGGGTACAAAAGCTGGCAGTTGAAGCTGCAGTTCATGGCGATGTACAGCTTCTGAAACAGGCAGCTATGATGGATCCACTGACAGGTGCTGTATGCAACCCACCTGAAATCTGGCAGATGATTGATGAAATGCTGGTCGCTCAGGAACAATGGCTTCCACAGTACACAGAAGCCATCAAAGCGGCCAAAGAACATCTTGCAAATGACCCGCTGATTCCAACAAAAGATTACCATGGTGCTGCAAGGCTCCGCGAAAAAACCCCTGAAGAAGTAGCCGCAGAACGCGATGCACGTAAAATCACAGCCTGATTTTTCCAGAATGCTAATATACGAAAAATATACAAAATACAGCATGCTTATTAATACATATATCCTTCTAAATACAAAAGCTGACACATTCATCTGTGCCAGCTTTTTGTATTTTATCTGTAAATTTATATCAAATAATTCCCTGTCACTTCTCAGAAACAATTTATACTGTTTCTAATACTGGCAAAGCCCTGCCCTATGCATATTGCATTTTTTAACCGAATCAAGTAATTCCCCTGCTTCAATTGCAAATATCCGCTTGACTTGAAACGTATGACTTACTTATTTTTAATCAGTCTATAGCAATTAAAACAGGAAACTTTCTCAGTTCAGCTAAAATCTCGTACGTTTATTCACATATTTCGCCTTATACTTAGAATAAACAATCGTCTGATCCTTATACAATCCATAATATCCCGAAGCCGCATAGCTGATAGAAACCGCAATCAGATAAAAAGGAACTCCCTTAAATCCAAACATTTCAAATGCGATCAGAATTGATGTGATCGGGCAGTTTGTCACTCCACAGAATACCGCCGTCATTCCACATGCAGCACAGATAGATGGCGAAAATCCCAGCCAGTTTCCCATCACACATCCAAAGGTAGCTCCTATACAGAACGAAGGAACAATTTCCCCGCCTCGGAATCCTGCACGCATTGTCAATGCAGTCAGTACCAGTTTCCAGAAGAAATCCAGAGGTCTTGCCTGTCCTTCTTCCACTGCCTTCTCAATCAGCTCTGCACCTGCACCCATATAATCTGAAGTTCCCAGAAGTAATGTAATTCCAATCACCAGACAGGATCCCACAACTACACGCACATATGGATTCTTAAACCACCTTCCATATGCTCCGGCAACTCCATTCAGCACCATACAGAATACAATACTGATTACTGCACATCCAACAGCGATAGCACCCATTTTCAAACCCGTTTCAATAGTCAGCTTCGGAATATCCACTACATGAAAAGCCTCCGGTGTAACTCCCATTCCTGCCGCAAATCCGGATGCAACCAGGGAAGCAATCATACAGGGCATCAAAGCTGTATAATACATCACTCCTACACTGACTACCTCCAGTGCAAAAACAGCCGCAGCCATCGGTGTTCCAAACAATGCAGAGAATGCTGCACTCATACCACACATAACAATTACATGTCGGTCTTCCTCATCCAGATGAATCCAACGTCCAAGCTGATTGGCAATACTTCCACCAAGCTGTATTGCCGCACCTTCACGTCCTGCAGAGCCACCTGCCAGATGCGTAAGTGCTGTAGAAATGAAAATCAGAGGTGCAGATAAAATCGGCACATCGTCCTGTGATCTCACAGTAGAAAGCACCTGATTCGTACCTCCATCATCCTTACCAAATTTCTCATACAGGTATACAATAATTAATCCCATCACCGGAAGCAGATAGAACATCCATTCATTTTCTTTCCTGCAATTTGTCACACTCTTCAGCACAAAAGAAAACAGTGTACTCGCCGCTCCTGTAATACATCCTACAAGTACCGCGATCATCAGCCATTTTACAAGATTTCCCACATCACGCTGAATCTCACTACTATAATATTGAAGCTTTTTTTTCAGTAAGCTTTTCGCTTCCGTACTTTGTTCTTCCGTGTCATTCTCCTGATCTGCACGCTTTTCCTCTTTCTCCATTTCCCCCTCTTACCTTTCCTTATTATTTTACATACAAATTTGCTATTTCTATTTTAGCATACATTTTCCATATCTGCCAGAAAGATAAGACAGAGGGATTAAGGATTATTGAATTATTGGAAGATATTTGATTCGGTTAAAATGCAGTACATATATTAACGTTTTTCCCAACGTCTTCCTTCTCTGCAAAAGGTCCGGGAATTACCTTGGCACCTCTGTGTCCTCCAAAGTAATCGGTATCAAATGTTATCGGTGTTCCATCCGGATTTTCGAAGAATTCTTCCGGCTCAAAAGCTTTTCCCAAAACTTCTGTATTGATCATACGTCCGGAGAAATCTTCAAGAATCTCATATATATTTGTATCCAGGAAATATTTTCCGTCTTTCTCTGTTAATTCTACCTTCACATTCTCAGAAGAAACGAACCCATTTTTCTCATGTTTCCATGCCTTTGCACCATCAAGATAAACATTTCCTTCACTCCATACCGGTAAATGATCAAAATGAACTGATTCCAGTTTCTTCATATCTGCAGGTTTTGTAAAATCAAACTGTGAAATCCATTCATCATACGTTGGATACTCATCAAACATCCAGGTTCCGACTTTTCTGTTTTCAGAATCAAATCCATCATCAGAATCATGCATTGTAATAAAATCTTCTGAAGGCCATTTCTGGACGAAAATATTATTATAGAAACGATCATCTCCATGAAGTATAGTCATAAATCCCATAACCTCTGTACGATGAGGCATATGATATGGTGTATAACGCCAACTGGTTCCTTCGCCTACACAAGTTAAAGCACCGCAGATCAGATTATGTACCATAGCAACACCCTGAGTAGCAAAACGCAGGCTGGCATCTGATAAAAGGATATTGTTATCAATAAGAGTAGGACCATGACCTACTTCAACAAAAATATCCTGGCACATCATACCACCTTTCAACTGTTTAGCAAATGCCGGACGCTGATTGTCATGGAGCAGGTTCTGAGAAAGTCGTGTACCCTGAGCTTCCCAATCACACCAGATTCCCATAGTACAATGATGAATATGATTTCTTCTCATAATAACATCAATTGCAGCATGCATTTTAATTCCGGCAATTTCTGCTCCGCCCAATTCCATCATATTGTTGATATGGTGAATATGATTATCCTCAATAATACTGAATACACCACCCATACGCCCGATAATACCACCCTGCTCACAGTGGTGGATATTGTTTCGGCGGATAATATGACTTCCTACTTTTTCCTTAAGCCAGCCATGATACTGTCCACGGCATACCGCGTCTCTTTCCATTTGAGTTGGACTCTTAACATATTTATTAGTAAAATAATGATCATTTTCCGGATCATAATATTTTCCAAGAGAAATTCCTGCACATTTGCTGTTAGAAATTTCGCAGTCCTCAATGATCCATCCTTTACTCCAGTGAGGCCCGATCATGCCATCCTGATAAGCTGCAGGCGGTGCCCAGGTAGTTGCTGCTTTTGTAACTACGAAACCACTGACTGTGATATATCCAACACCTGTTTTTGATGGCATAAAGCATTCACGACGTACATTAATTTCTACATTTTCCTCATTTGGATCTGCTCCATGAAAATTCGCATAAATTACTGTCTCATCTTTTTCCTGATCCTGTTCTGTGTACCATTTATAAGTAGATTCCTCCGGAACCCAACTACACTCATAAACCTCGGCTTTAATACATTCCTCTACACTTCCAGCCTCATAAAGTGCTCGGTTATTAAGATATACACATCCTGTATGTTTGTCAGCTTTAGCAAAATACCAGTCTCCATATACCATAGTTGTATATGGATTATAGTTGCCAAAAAGACTGTTCGCAACACGGCATACCCATACGTTTTCCTTATAAGGAACCCATGACTGAATTCGTTCTGCTCCGGTAATAACTGCCCCAAGATGCTCTACACTCCTGTAAGTAATTCTGGCATCCTCTCTACCCGCATGAACAGGATCTACATACTCCCGATAAACTCCAGGAGCTACCCAAACTTCATCCCCCGGCTGTGCAATTTTTGCTGCATCATTAATATGACGAAACGGCATCTGTTCTGTACCATTACCATCATGACCAGCATTTACATTTACATAAATCTTCATGAAAAACCCTCCCATATATGTTTCTATTATAGCAGTCCTCGTAAATAATGCATTTAAGACAGTTCAGCATGATTTCACACTCTGATGGGCTAGATTAAGATGTATTATTTTAGAGGATTAATAGATTCTATAAATCTTGCTTATAATTTTAAAACCCATTTTCCTGCAAGACAATATATTTTTAATCCCACTTTCTATAATTTTCTATGTAAATGGTCAGAAGTTTCAGACATTCCTTTCTATAGATTTTTGCACACAAAAAAACCAGCTAGATGATAGCTGGTTTTTACTGTACCTTCAAAACTACATACATGTTGACATTTCCTTGAGATTCATTCTTCCTGCGAT
>NZ_JAJDML010000055.1:0-23028 GCF_020594215.1 Blautia sp. DFI.1.216 | reverse complement strand
CGTTTCTTATTCTCTTGGTATCAATGCAATTAATTTCACCTACGAATATGTCAATAGAAAATTTGTTCCGACAAGCAGATATGGCTCCTATAAAGAAATATATTCCGCAGACGGAAGCAGCCGATATTTCACAGTAAACAGTGATCTTCCGGCATATGCCAGACCAGGCGCTACTGCGGTGAACACAACACTGAAAACCGGATCATTAACAAAAATCATTAAATGCGCACTCATAAATCGAAAGATGTATATTCAGTTAGAATGCGATGGAGAAATCTATTGGATTAAAGCGCTGGAAAATCCACCGATTTCTGATAGCAAAAGACAATTTATGGAAGTTAGATATGCAGGATGATATCATCGAAAAAAAAGTTTCATACTCCCATAATATCAGGAATAAGCTCGCCTGCACCTTTCAGTTTAAAACCCTGAAAACAGGTTCTGTCCTCGATAACTAATGACATATTTTATATCAGTTTTTCTGTTTACACAAAACTTGAAACGCTCTCATACATAATGCAGCTATGGCACAAAATACACATCCCCATATAAGTATCGCTACCTGCAGTACTTTTTCATCCGGCATAAAAAACACTCCTCACATTCGTCACTTACAATAAGTATTACACTTTACCGTGTAAAAGTCAACCTTCCAAAAAAATCCCGGAGTACATTGTCATACTCCAGGATTTTGTCGTCAACCGGATAAAAGCAACCGCATTCGCTACATAATTCTACACCAGATAACTGCTTCGCAGTTGATTCAGTTAAAGCTCTTCCCCGCAGGATTCAATCACTTTTTTGTACCAGTAAAAAGAATCTTTGCGGATTCTAGAAAAGTCTCCAGTCCCGTCATCATTTTTATTTACATAGATAAGACCATAACGCTTCTTGAATTCTCCAGTGGAGGCACTGACAAGATCTGTACAGCCCCAGCAGGTGTAGCCGATCAGATCTACTCCGTCATGGATTGCTTCCTTCATCTGCTCTATATGGCGGCGCATATATTCAATACGGTAATCATCGTGAATCTTTCCATCCTCTGTCAGCTGATCCACCGCCCCAAGACCATTTTCCACGATCATGATCGGAATCTGATAGCGGTCATAGATCTGGTTCAGAACATAGCGAAGACCAGTTGCATCGATCTGCCAGCCCCAGTCGGAAGCTTTCAGATATGGATTTTTCAGATTGTCACTTCCATTTCCGGCCGTTTTCTCTCCGTCCTTTGTCACGCTGACACAGCTACTGGAATAATAGCTGATAGTGAAAAAGTCCACCGTACCCTTCTTGAGGATCTCTTTATCCTCCTGAAGAACCTCCAGCTGGATTCCGTGCTCCTCAAAGTATCTCGCTGCAAATCCCGGATAATATCCTCTTACATGAACATCACCGGCAATGGAATTGTGGATCTGCCCAAACTGCTGTGCATATAAGATATCATCCGGATGGCAAGTATATGGATAACCATTGTGATAAGCAAGCATACAGCCAAGCATAAACTCCGGATCAATCTCATGAGCCATGGAAACTGCAAGTGCACTTGCTACCAGCTGGTGATGCATTGCCTGATAACGGCTCTGCTCACATACATCCTTCGGGTCCAGCATTCCTGCACAGAATACCGCCCCAAAGTCCTGCGTCAGCATATTGATCTCATTAAAAGTCAGCCAGTATTTTACCTTACCTTTATATCTCTCAAATAAAACCTTTGCAAATCGAAGATAGAAATCGATCATCTTACGATTTTTCCATCCGCCATACTCCAGAGAAAGATGAAGGGGATTCTCATAATGAGAGATCGTTATCAGCGGCTCAATGTTATATTTTCTCAGTTCGTCGATCACATTGTCGTAGAACTTAAGGCCTTCCTCATTTGGAGTTTCCTCATCCCCATTTGGGAACACTCTGGACCAAGAAATAGAAAAACGATATACCTTAAATCCCATCTCTGCAAAAAGAGCAATATCCTCTTTCCAGTGATGATAAAAATCAGTCGCCTGGTGATTGGGATAAAATTCTTCCGGTAACGGTGCCGGCGGTGTAAGACGACGTTCCTTATCCACACTTCCTCCTGTCAGGATATCTGCAATGGACGGGCCTCTGCCATCCTCATCCCAACCGCCTTCATACTGGTTTGCAGCAGTTGCTCCGCCCCAGAGAAAGTTTTCCGGCATACGATTATAATTTTTCATATTTTAATTTTCTCCTTTTTACAAACATCAGGCGGATCTGTTATCTCCGCCTGATGTTTCGTTGTTATTCTTATACAATAGTCAGGAATTTATCTCCTGCATTTACAGCTGCATCTTCTTTTTCCATGCATACTGCTTTGATATAATCAGAAATATTGGTCACAACAACCGGTGTGATCAGATCATATCCTTCTTTCTTAATGGCATCCATATCGAATTCCACAAGAAGCTTTCCTTTTTTTACCTTATCTCCATCAGAAACATGGGATTTAAAATATTTGCCATTTAAATTTACAGTATCAAGTCCGATGTGGATCAGAATTTCTGCTCCACTTTCTGTCACAAACATGATTCCATGTTTACTGTCCATGATATTTGCCACCGTACCATCTGCCGGTGCATAAACCTTACCTTCTGATGGAACGATTGCTGCTCCGTCACCTAAAACCTTATCAGCAAAAGTTTTATCCGGAACATCGGAAAGTGCTTTTACAGTTCCTGCTACCGGTGCACAAAGCTCGATCTTGTCTACAAGCGGAACACTCTGCTGTGCAGGCTGTTTTTCTGTATCTGTGTTCTGTACTTCATCCTCTGTCTCAGCCTTTACATCCTCAAATCCGAAGATAAGCGTAAGAACAAAAGCAGCTACAAAAGATACCACGATCATAATGATTCCATAAATCAGATTGCTTAATCCCTTCTCGCCGATAAACGCCGGGATCGCCATGATACAATTCTGTGCAATGTAAAGAGAAACCTGAAGAAGTCCTCCTACGATACCACCGATTCCGGCTGCGATGGAAGCTGCTACAACCGGTCTTTTCAGTTTCAGTGTAACACCATACAGAGCAGGCTCTGTGATACCCATAAGAGCGGAAACACCGGCTGCACTTGCCAGCTGTTTCATGTTGCTGTCCTTGGATCTTACAGCTACTGCAAGAGAAGCTCCGGACTGTGCAAGGTTAGAGCATACCTGAGATACAAAAATCAGTGTATCGGTACCACCGGTTGCAATGGCATTCAGTCCGATCGGTGTCAGCGCATGGTGCATACCGGTCATAACGATGAACGGGAAGGTTGCTGCAAGGATACCTACAATAATGAAACCAAGTTTTACGGACAGGAAGTTGATGGCTACCGCAAGTCCGTTACCAATAATTGTTCCGATCGGTCCAACTACGATCAGGGCGATCGGTGCACTGATCAGAATTACCAGTGTCGGGTTCAGGATCAGTTTTACCATTTTCGGTGTGATCTTATCAACCAGAATCTCAATATAATGTGTGATCCATACCATCAGGATAACCGGAATAACGGAATAAGAATAAGTTGCTTTTGTGATCGGCAGACCAAACAGTGTGATGGCCGCATCACCAGCTACCATAGTTACAAAGGTAGGGCTTAAGTAAACACCGGCAATAAACAGCGCCAGTGACTGGTTCACGCGGAAAACCTTGGCAGCATTTGCTGCAATCAGGAACGGCATGAAGTAGAAAGTAACATCTCCGATAAAACTGATCACCTGGTAGGTACTGCTTGTTTCTGATACCAGATGAAAAGTTGTCAGCAGGCTAAGTACAACTTTGATCATACCAGCTGCAGTCAGGGCAGGGATCATCGGGGTCATACATCCGGTGATGGCATCGATAACTTTTGAAACAACACTCTTTGAGCTGTCAGAGTTCGCTGCCGGTGCATCATCGGTAGGAACGCCTTTGTCTTCCAATGCCTTGTAAACAGCGTTTACTTCGTTTCCTGCAATAACCTGGAACTGATCTTCATGCCAGTTAACGCCGGAGATCTCAGAAAGCTTTAAGATCTCTTTCTCGTTGATCTTCGATCTGTCTTTCACATAGAAACGAAGCCTTGTCATGCAGTGGAACAGACGGGTGATATTATCTTTTCCGCCCAGCGCTGCAATCAGTGTGTCTGCAGTTTTTGCATAGTCCTTTTTCATTTGGGGACCTCCTTTAATAATAAATATTGAAATTTATATTAAAGGTCTTGCCTGAAAAGATACGCACATGGCACGTATTTCAGTAACAATCCATTAACACCTAATTTATAAAACAATCTCTTTTCACAGATTTTTCAGACGTTTATGGTCTTCTGTGATCTTCTGGATATGAATCGTCAGATACAGCATTTCATCCTCAGTCATAGCGTATTTATATTCCTCTTCCATCATAAGATAGATCATTTTTACACAGCCGTAAGCTTCTCTGTACTGCTCCTTAATGATCTTGAAAAGCTCCTGATTCTCATCATAGTGAAGCTCTTTATGAAGGAATCTCTGGGCAAAATATTTCAGATGCGTGAGAAACCGCTGATAATACAGATTATCCTCCTGAAATTCCATATTGTCATAATACTTCTCCACGATGTCCAGGATCTGATGTACGATAATGGAAATCTGATAGCTGTCCGTCTTGCCGCCATCTTCCGCATTCACAAAATGCAATGCAAAAAATCCTGCTTCATCTGCAGAAAGATCTACCTCGAACATCTCATTTACCTTTTTCAGTAATTCCAAGCCGATCTCATATTCCTTATGATAAAGCTGCTTGATATCCAGAAGCAGCATATTCTGAAGGCGGATCCCGTTTTCAAGTCTGGAGATCGCACCCATGATATGGTCGCTAAGGGAAAAATAAATACTGTCATTTAATTTCATCCCCTCTTTTTCCTTCACATCATTTACAAAAGCTTCCACAAAATCCAGATATTTTTCCGGAATAGCAGTCAGATAACCCTGTATCTCCTTGCTGATCTGGGCATTTTCCGCAGTAAAGATTTTCTCGATCCTGGACTCCTCCACTTGCTGTCCTTTCTTTTTCTGAAAGGCAATTCCGCAGCCCTTTACAATAACTTCATGTCCCTGTCCATCCCTGGACAGTATCAGATTATTATTCAAAATCTTATGGATAACCATAGTCCTGTTCCCCCGCTGCCAAACAAATAAAAAAAGACCATTACAGTATATAGAAAACCTATTCCTATACTACTATAAGGTCTTGCCTGACGATAAATAAATATTTCAGTAACAATCCTTCTGATTCGTAACTATTTAATAACTGTACGTAATAATATCAGAAAAAATATATGTTGTCTATCTGGAATATTTAATAAAATATTTATAATATTTTTGTGAACTTTGACAAAATCCCCTGATGATCCTGCCATACGGATCAACGGGGGATTTTCTGTTCAGCTTTTTATTCTTCAGATCTCTTTTCCCTTTGTCGCAACGGCATGTACAACAAACGGTACAAACAATGTAATAAACGCCGCATATCCAAGGTATGCATACCATCTATATGTATGGGCAAGAGATCACTTATTTTTGCTTTGTCTATACATCCCAAAAACGAAAAAATTTCCCTAAAAACGACCTGATTTTCCCAAAAACAAATAAAATCCCCAAAAACATATAAATTGTGTAATTGGGAAATAATGTTTGACTTTCTTAAAAAACCCAGTATTTATGCGGCTTTTGGCATAGTGAATTTCGCATTGTTTGTAATTTCATATGTGGCATCATAGAAATACCACATGTTCTCTGCATCATTATATTCTCCTTTGCTTGTATCAGCGGATAACTTTTTCACCTCATCCGGTGTCATTTTAATTGGCAATGTGACTGCAATCTTATCTTTTAAGAGCTGCTGTCCAGCAACAGTTTTCACTTCTGTGATTTCATAAATAACTGTATTCTTATACCACAGTCTTCAATCTGAATCAATGGCAAGGGCTTACGCCGGCAAATATGCCCCATTGACACAGTTTCAGTCTGTTGTATAAAATGAGCAAGCAGAACAAGAAGATGTTCTGCTAACGCTATATCATTCATGATTGTTTAGCTTTGTAATGAGGATGTTAGTATTAGGTTATAAAGCATTTCAGTGTTCTTACAGAATATGGGTTTTAGAGCGGATGCCAAAGTACAATTTAACATTGCTACATGCCACATTCCATATTTTATGAAGAAAAATAAGAAAATTACAGATTAAATATATAACATAAAGACTTTCTTATAAAAAAGTGGTAATATGCCATAATCAAATAAAGACAGTGCTGACAGCCACTTTCAGCGGTACCACTTTTTTCTTATTCTGCCATATTTGTGGTATATTACGGTTTTAGAGTGAATGATTCTTCTATTTTGTAACATTGAAAAAGTCATTTATGGATCAGTGTAAATAATACAAAATAAAAGAACTGATGGCCATATGCATGAAGCAGTGATATAATTACCAGCTCTTTTAGTGTCTGTATCGTATTAACACAGTTTCTACCTATTACAAAGAGAAAAATGAAATCTCTTGCAAATAGTTATTCGGTAGTGTAAAATAGTTTGTGTTTTTGGTAAAAAATAACTCCTTTTTGGTAAGAATTCAGATATGACAATTCTTATCGAAAAGGAGTATTTTTTATGGCAGTTGCAAAAGAACAAATTCGACAGATCCTCTCAGAAAACAACATTAATAGCGTTTATATACACGCTTCTGAAAGACAGTTTCAAGGATATCCTGCAGGAGCTGATGGAGGCAGAACTGGATGCAACTCCTGGCTACGAGAAAAACCATAAGGGAGATCTACAGACAGACAATAAAAGAAATGGTCATTCTACAAAAAACTTAAAGAGTCAATACGGTGAATTTCAAATCGACGTACCAAGAGACCGTAACGGTGAGTTTGAACCAAAACTCATCCCTAAATACCAGAGAGATATTTCCGGGATTGAGGAAAAAGTGATCTCTTTATATGCCCGTGGTATGAGTACACGTGACATCCACGACCAGCTCCAGGATCTTTATGGAATTGAGCTATCAGCTGAAATGGTCAGCAAGATCACAGACAAGATACTTCCTCAGGTTAAGGAATGGCAGTCCCGTCCTCTGAACCCGGTTTATCCGTTTGTCTTTATGGACTGTATTCATTATAAAGTACGTGAGGATGGCAGAATCCTGAGTCGTGCTGCGTATGTAGTTCTTGGCGTTACAGTGGAGGGATACAAAGATATCCTCAGCATCACAGTAGGCGCAAATGAAACCAGCAAGTTCTGGCTTGGGATGCTTAATGATCTTAAGAACCGCGGAGTAAAAGATGTCCTTTTCTTCTGTGTGGATGGTCTTCCGGGTTTTAAAGAAGCTATTCAGGCAGTTTATCCGCAGGCAGAGATCCAGAGATGTGTGATCCATATGCTACGCAATTCTTTCAAATATGTAAATTATAATGATCTGAAAAAGTTTTCCTCAGATTTCAAAGAAGTGTACAATGCTCCGAACGAAACAGCCGCTTTAACAGAGCTGGAGAACATGAAAGAAAAATGGGGGAAGAAATATCCGTACGCGATCAGTAACTGGGAAAATAATTGGGAAGATGTAAGTTCCTTTTTCCAGTTTTCTAATGATATCAGACGCATTATGTACACGACAAATATCATAGAAGGATTGAACCGCCAGTATCGGAAAGTCACGAAAACGAAAAGCGTATTCCCAAGCGATTCTGCATTGGAAAAGATGCTGTATCTTGCCAGCGAGAACGTAGTCAAAAAGTGGACGCAGAGATACCGGAACTGGGATCGGGTATTGAATCAGCTGATAGTCCTTTACGGAGAACGGCTTACTGCTTATCTGTAAGAGAAAAGAAAAGCAGGAATGGGGAAGCTCTTTTAAGCCCCTCATTCCTGCTTTCTGTCTATTCCTTCGGCATTTATATTATTGCCAGAAATTTCCGATCCTATTCCAGAGGTCGGGTGTGGGCAGAGCCCACAAAAGGCAATAATCATGATGCATTACTTGTCATGCAAAAAAATCGAAAATGATGTATATAATTTTCCTACATGGCAATACTGTAAGTACAAAGATATATTCGACAGCCGCATAATCATTAATTCGACAGCAAAATTTTACATATCTATTTCTTATCAGAAAGATTTACTTTCCATAGACACAAGAATTTTTACACCCTCGCCCAGATTATACTTCGGACAGTCTCGCTTTTTATTTACTCATTCACCGGATTCACATGAACCATGCAGTGTTTTACGTCTTTAAAATTTTTCTCTATAGTATGATGAACATTCTCTGCAACGTCATGTGCCTCATTCAGTGGAATCTCACCATCTGCTGAGATTTCAATATCCACATACATCTTAGAACCAAATAATCGTGTCTGGAGAAGGTCGATTCCCTTCACTCCTTTCACTCCCATGATCACTTCTCTCATGCTCTCTTCTGTTGCCTCATCGCAGGAATGGTCAACCATCTTATCAATTGCATCTCTGAAAATATCTACAGATGCTTTCACGATCAGTACACAGATTGCAACACTGGCAAGTGGATCCAGGATCGGGAATCCAAGTCTTGCACCAAGGATACCAATAAATGCACCAACAGAAGACATTGCGTCTGAACGATGGTGCCATGCATCTGCCATCAGTGCACCGGAATTTATTTTCTTCGCAGCACTTCTGGTATACCAGAACATCCACTCCTTCACTACAATAGAAACTACTGCTGCAATCAGTGCCAATGTTCCGGGAACTGCAATACTTGCTCCTGAAGTACTCTTAATAATGTTCTCAATTCCACTCATACCAATTCCGATACCGGTTGCCAGAAGCAATCCGGACAAAATAATAGAAGATACACATTCCATCCGCTCATGTCCATACTGATGCTCCTTATCAGATTTTTTACTGGATAAATTCACACCGACAATCACTACGAAAGTACTTCCCACATCAGATGCAGAATGAATCGCATCTGAGATCATAGCACCTGAATGTGCCACAATTCCGGCAAGTAATTTAAATAAGGAAAGTAACAGGTTTACTGCAATACTCACACCTGATACCTTCATTGCCACCTTATGTTCCCATGCAGGCTCTTCCTTCTTAGCTGTCGTGTTACTGTTTGTCTTGTCTGACATTGCTGTCATGTTTAATTTTTTTGTCTGTTCCATAACCAGGACCTCCTAAATTTTCTTTTCAAATATATAAGCTTTTGTACTTTCCTATATTTGAGTTTACAGGTTCTTCTTATGTCACATACATTGCGCCACAGTCAGAAAACATATTTCCTTTCTGTGACTTATCAAAGTGCGGTCTTACAGGGGTCTTTTTGTATTTCGGAACTGCACCTGTCTCAGAAAATCCTCCTAAAAAAATCCCTCTAAAAGAAAATCTTTCCAAAACATACTTTTCAGAAAACAAAAAGACACACCTGCGGAACATACACTGTCCCACAGATATGTCTGAAAATTTTCATATCTGCTGCCGCTTCGCGCGGCCCGGCCCCACGCCCTCGAGCATCTCGGGCATCGCCTGCTCAGTTTGTACTGTTGATCTCGCATTCTGTTGAATGTAATGCAGTGCAAAGAGAATATAAATATTTTTTCTGATAATACACTATAGTATATCGGTTAGTCAAGCCAAATGTTATTGAAAATTTTTATCATGATGAAACAATATTCTGCAGCCACACACCCTTCTTAACCAGCACAAATCCAATCACACACTTAATCAAATCTGCCAGCTGCACACATGCATAAATCACAAGCACATGAATCCCTGTATAACGACTCAGCACAAACGCGATCGGCACACTGACACACCAGATAAACACACTGTCAAACAGGAACGTAATAATCGTCTTTCCACCGGAACGCAGAGTAAAATAGGTTGCATGCAAAAACGCATTCTGCGGCATAAAGAATGCAGTGATCATAATCAGATACTTCGCCAGCTCCCTTGCCTCATCATTGGTATTATAAAGCATCGGAAACAGCGGCGCCATAACAAACATCACCATTGCCACACAGGTACAGCACATCACTGAGAACGCGATCATCTTGTTATCTGTATCTCTCGCTTTCTTCATATCTCCCGCACCCAGAAGCTGTCCCACAATAATCGCAACAGAATCTCCCAGCGCAATAAATACAATATTAAACACATTGTTGATGGTATTGGAAATATTCAGCGAAGCAACCACATTCAGCCCTCGAATCGAATAACACTGAGTCAGCATCGCCATGGCAGAAGCCCATAAAGTCTCATTAAACAACAGCGGTGTACCCTTGACCAGAATCTTCTTTGTCAGATTCGCAGGAACCTTAAGCGTGCTGTACAGCCCCTTTGCAAATGCATTCTTCTCCGTATGCCTGTGTGTCCAGCCTATTACAATTGCCGCCTCCACATAACGTGACAGCACAGTTGCGATTGCCGCACCTCTCACACCCAGTCTAGGGAAGAAAAATACACCATAAATCAGCAGGTAATTAAACAACAGATTCACACAGATTGCCACAACCCCGGCTTTCATTGGCAGAACAGTCTCTCCGCACTCTCTCAGAGTGCTGGAATAAATCTGCACCATCATAAACGGCGGCAATCCCAACAGCATAATATCCAGATACTGCTTTCCATACTTAAGCGTATCTGCAATCTGCTGCGCAGTACCCTCTCCCTGAAGATACATACTGATCAGATTCTCTCCAACAGTCAGAAACATCAAAATCGTTCCAATCGTCAGAATCACAGCCATCCAGAACTTATATCTGAATGTCTGCCTCACACCCTCGTGATCCTTCTGTCCAAAATACTGCGCCGTGAAAATACCCGCTCCGGATACCCCTCCGAAAATACACAGATTATAGACAAAAATCAGCTGATTCACAATGGAAGCCCCCGACATCTGCTCCGTACCGATCCGCCCGATCATAATATTATCCAGCAGACTCACGAAATTCGTGATTCCATTCTGGATCATGATCGGAACAGCCACAGCCAGAACCATCATATAAAACTTCCTGTCACCGATAAACTTCTTACGAAACGATGACCTTTCTTTTGTCCTCTCCATAAAACTTTTCCTCATCCTTCTTCACAAAAACAGACTGTCCCGAGACAGCCCTCGCCTTAAGCGTTGTATCACCTACATTACTATAAAACCCCCAACATTTCAACCCCATATCAATAAATTTATACTACCATTTTCTATTCCGTTTCTGTTCCGTTTTTTCTCCACTCCATATCCGATAACACACTTCCATACTATCATTCACAGTCCCAGCCAGTTCACAGCGAAGAAAAATAAATGTTTTTAACCACATCTACAGGGGGTGTAGCAACTCTTAGTCTTTGGGAATTTGCGTTATGTCAGAAAAATTCACTGTCTGAGCGAAGCGAGTTTGAATTTTTCTGGCATGGTTTTAGCAAATTTCCAAAGGCTTAGAGTTCCTGCCCCCGCAGCCGTGGTTCAAAACATTTATTTTTCTTCGCGTCCCCTTTGAAACCATAAAAAAGCTGTCGTCCCCAATAAATGAGGAAACGACAGCTATTCAAAAAGTATTTGCAAGCCTATTTAATAGCACCCTCAACCATACCATTCATAATCTGCTTCTGAGCAAGCAGGAATACGATGATCATCGGAATCATTGCCAGGAGTGCTGCAGTAAGGATCAGATCCCACTGCTTAACATAAGAACCAACAAACGCCTGTACAGCAACCGGAAGAGTCTTAACCTTACCATTCTGTCCTAACATCAGAGAAGGAAGAAGGTAATCGTTCCAGATCCACATACCATTCAGAATAGTAACAGTAACAATAACCGGTTTCAGAAGCGGAAGGATAATGCGGAAGAAAGTTCCCTCAGGAGAACATCCGTCAATCGCTGCTGCTTCTTCCAGTTCATATGGAATACCTTTAATAAAACCAGTTAAGATAAATACTGTCATAGCACCACCGAATCCACAGTATGCAAATACAATACCAGGAATAGACTGAAGCATATTGATTCCAAGGAATTTACCTACATCACGGAATGTAGAAACCAGAGGAAGCATAACTACCTGGAAAGGAATTGTCATGGATGCGATAAATGTCATGTAAATAGCCGTAGACCATTTTGTCTTGTTACGGCAGATAACCCATGCAGCCATACCGCCGAATAAAGCAAGTAATACAAGGGAAACAACTGTAATGATCGCAGATGTTCCGAATGCACTCCAGAAACTGAAGTTAGAGTTGTTGACAACGTTTGAAATATTTGTCTTAAACTGTGCAAAGCTTGCACCTGCAAAGCTTACAGGGTTGGCAACAATACCGTTTGCATTCTTAAATGTATTAATAAGTACCAGATAGAAAGGAGATAATATGTACGCTGCGATAACAATCGCAACAGCTGTAAGCACTACCTTTGGAGTTTTCTTCGTAACCATTACATTTCAACCTCCTTCTTATTGGAAATTCTAACCTGAATAATAGATACAGCAGCCAGGATAATGAAGAACAGAATAGCTTTCGCCTGACCAAGTGCATAATTGTTCTTGGAGATCGCTGTATTATAAATATTCAGAGCCAGCATCTGAGTACCGTTTGTCAGATAGTTTCCGAAGAAACTTGTGACAGAACCTGTACCATTTGTCAGAGCCATGTTAACATCGAACTGTTTGAATGCAGATGTTAAGGTAAGGAATGTACAGATTGTAATTGTAGCTGCGATCATCGGAATCTTGATCTTAAATAATGTTGTAACAGCATTTGCGCCATCGATCTGAGATGCTTCCAGTACATCTTTAGGTACCTGTGTCAGACCTGTTACATAGATCAGCATGATATAACCTGCATACTGCCAGATATAAACAACGATGATAGCCATCATAGCTGTGTTTGTCTTTGACAGAAGTGAAATATTATTTGTCATCTTGATCAGTACGTTATTAAATACGAACTGCCATACATAACCAAGTACGATACCACCGATCAGGTTTGGCAGGAAATAGGAAGCTCTGAAGAATGAGAGTCCCTTAACCTTAGAGGTACAGAGTAAGGCCAGCATAAACGCTACTACGTTTACCAGAACCATGTTCAGAACTACAAACAGAATTGTGATGATCAGTGACCAGAGAAAACTTGGTTCATTGAACATTGCCTTATAGTTTGTAAATCCTACAAATCCTGTCATCTTGATTCCATTCCAGTCTGTAAAGGAATAAAACACACCAAGGCATAATGGAATAATAACTGTTACTACAAATGTAAATAACAATGGAAATACAAATATAAAGTTAACGATGCTTCTGTGATGTTTTAATGTCGGGAATAAATACATTCCCAGTAAAATGCCGATTGCACCAATGATCAGCGCCGGACCTCTCCAGCCAGCTCCGCTTCCGGAAATATCCTGGATCAATGATGCTGCCAGTAAAATAATACCGGCGATCAAGCATACCATGGAAATTGCTTTTTTACTAGCACTGTTTGTATTCATTTTGCCTCATCCTTCCTATTTTTTATTTCAAAGCAAAAATCAATGTGTCTTAGACTTTTTTGCGTACCTGAATAAAGGTCTGCCGGACCTTTACTCAGGTATGCAGCGCAAATAAAAGTGGGCGGCAACATAAGCGCCGCCCATAAGTTTCAATTATTAGTTTGCGTATGCACCCTGGATAACCTGTTCCAGTGTCTTAACGAATCCGGCTTCATCAAGGCTGCCAGATGCATAGTCAGCAAATACCTGACCTGTATAGTTCTGTGCAAGTCCTTCTTTCTGCTCTAACCAATGCCAAGCAGATGTCTTTCCAGCAGATACATAATCAGTGATTGTCTGAGCAAATGGATCATCACCAACGATTGTGCAGGACTTGAACGGGCTTACGAAACCAGCTTCTTTAACAAGAACTTCCTGAGCTTCATCTGTTGTCAGCCACTGAAGGAATGCTTCTGCTGCTTCTACATTACCATCTTTATATACTGACCACCAGGATGGAGAGTTTGTAAGGATTGTATCAATTCCATCTTCAAATGCGTATGGAATCATACCAACTTCGAAATTACCAGCTTCTTTATAAGCATCTGCATCATCACCTGTCATAGTTGCACCGATCCAGGAGCCCTGAGTAACGAATGCATATTTACCAGATGAGAAGTTAAGGATCTGCTGATCATATGTACCGGATACAAGAAGTGCCGGATCTGAATACTGATTCAGAAGACCTACAAAGTTAGCGAAATCTGTTAAACGATCTTCGTCAACCTTACCGCCATCATTGAGCATATCAATATAAGTAGTGTCATCTCTGTCAAGACCTGAATCCAGATAGTTTCCAAATAAGTGGTTACCTGTTGACCAGTAAAGGTTAACTGGTTCTGCTGCATAACCTACAACTGCTGTCAGTCCAAGCTCATCTTTCTTGGAATCAATTGTCTCAAATGCTTCTTTGATTGCATCAGGACCTGTTAATGTAGAAGGATCAATTCCTGCTTTGTCAAGGATGTCTTTGTTATAAGCAAGACCGATTGCTTCTGTTGTATATGGGAAACCGATTGTACCCTGCTTTTCATCAACATAAGCTGCATCTGTGTCAGAAGCCCATTCCTGATCACTCATATCTACTAAAAGGTCTGTCCAGTTAGCGAAGTCTGTAGCACCACCGTTTACGAAGATGTCAGGCATATTATCTGACTGATAGTATCCTTTCAGAGTACCCTGGATATCGATTCCGCCGCCCATGGATTCGATTTCTACTTTAGTTCCTGTTTCTTTCTCATACATTTCAGCTAATTTCTTCAGCTGAGCGTCAACTTCGATCTTACCGTTTACAAGACGAATACTGTCACCGTCTGCTGCCTGTACGGATACTGCTGCCGGAACCATTGATGCGATCATAGATACTGCTAAAAGTGTTGCAAATACTTTTTTCTTCATTTTCGTCACCTCGTCATTTTTTTAACTGTTTCTTTTTACCTTTTGCGCATAAGGTTTTTTGATAGTTGTATAATACCACTTTGTTTCTGAAATAGCAATACCTTTTTCGCATAAGTTTGAATTTTTTTATCTTTCTTTTTCGTCATTTGTTAAATATGCACAATTTATTTTTTCTATCTTATTACACTATGTCCAAAAAAGTGCTACTTTGAGGTCAAAAAAGTGCATACTCTTTGAATTGTATCCTATGGCTTGTGCATGTTTTTCCTTCGTCAGACAAGTAAAAACTTCTGCGCAGAACATTACGGAATAATTTCCTGTAACATAATAAAACAGCATTTCAGGTTCTGCACCCGAAATGCTGTTTTATTATGTCTTATTCATTTTGTTTCCGTTTATGCTGCCTGTTCTTTTTTCTTACCGGTAACTGTAAGCAGATGACTTTTGATCAGTACCGGACGTACTGCATTGTAGATCACTGCTACCAGAATCACCGAAACAACTGCATTGAATAATGTCGCTACAGCACTCATTTTTGCAAGTGCCTGTGCCAGTTCCTGAGGCTGTCCGAGAATATACTGTTTGTAGAAATATCCTACGATCGGATCTGCCACAACATTAAACGCGAGACCTGCTACAGAGGCAATCACACTCCATTTGAAAACGTATTTCTTATCTGTACTTTCATTAATCTTTGCAATCTTATGTGCTACCAGACCTGTGATCAGGCCAATACAGAATTTCAGTACAAATGTCTTTGGTGCGCCTGTGATATATACAGGATCCATCAGGTCTGCGATTCCCATTCCGATGGCACCGGATAATCCGCCGTATACACCGCCGATCAGAAGTGCTGCCAGTACGCAGAATGCATTTCCGATATGGATGGATGTTGCATCACCGCCCGGTACAGGGATCTTAATCTGCAGGAATGTAAAAGATACATAGCATAACGCAGCCATAAGAGCTGTCTCTGCAAGTTTTGTAATTGTGCTGTTCTGAGTATTCATAATAACTGTCCCCTCTCATATGATCTGATAGAAAGCTCATATCAATAAGCCAGATTGCCTGTTTGATTCTCACTATCAGATTTTTATATATTGACGCATCAATATGTTGAAGTTATCATACGCGAAATGTGTCATTATTTCAATGACCAATTTTTTGAATTTTTTAGAGGTCAGATTGAATATTATGTAAAAGAATCCTGCTTGCAGGATTCTCCGCCTGCGGCGGGTCGCTTCAGCGACATAATTCCTCTCCGTCGCAGTGCGATCCTGCCCGGAGGGCCTTTTTGTGTTATAGGAACATTACGGAGTAATTTCCTATAACACAAAAAAGCCCTCCGTCTGCATGCTGCTCACATGAAAACAGAGGGCTTCATTATTCTATTTGCTTAAATCCTTGCTACGCCTGATTTTCTTGCTGCTTCTGCTACAGCTTTAGCTACAGCGTCTTTTACGCGTGGGTCAAATGCTGCCGGAAGAATATATTCCGCTGTTAATTCTTCGTCACTTACCAGACCTGCGATTGCATATGCTGCTGCAACTTTCATTTCATCGTTAACATCTGATGCTCTTGCGTCCAGTACACCACGGAAGAGTCCCGGGAAGCAGAGTACGTTGTTTACCTGGTTCGGGTAATCAGAACGTCCTGTGGATACCACTGCTGCGCCTGCTGCTTTTGCTTCATCAGGGAAAATCTCAGGTACCGGGTTTGCACATGCAAAGATGATAGGATCTTTTGCCATTGTGCGGACCATATCCTGTGTCAGTGTTCCAGGTGCGGATACACCGATGAAGATGTCTGCGCCTTTGATCACTTCTGCAAGAGTACCTTTCTCTTTGTTGAAGTTTGTGATCTTAGCCATCTCTTCTTTAATCGGGTTTAATCCTTCTCTGCCTTCGTAAATCGCACCTTTTCTGTCTGTCATGATTACATTCTTAAGTCCCATGGACATTAACAGTTTGATGATAGCGATACCTGCTGCACCGGCTCCGGAAGTAACGATCTTCACTTCGTCAAGCTTCTTTCCAACCAGTTTCAGCGCGTTGATAACACCTGCAAGTGTGATAACTGCTGTTCCGTGCTGGTCATCATGGAAGATCGGAATATCACAGCATTCTTTCAGTTTCTTTTCAATTTCAAAACATCTCGGTGCGGAAATATCCTCAAGGTTGATTCCTCCAAAGGATCCGGCCAGGAGGCTTACTGTCTTAACGATCTCATCAACATCTTTACTGCGGACGCAGAGCGGAATCGCGTCTACACCGCCAAATTCTTTAAAGAGTACACATTTGCCTTCCATAACAGGCATACCTGCTTCCGGTCCGATATCTCCCAGTCCAAGTACTGCAGTTCCGTCTGTTACAACAGCAACTGTATTCCAACGTCTTGTCAGATCATAGCTCTTGTTTACATCCTTCTGGATCTCCAGACAAGGCTGAGCAACACCTGGTGTGTAAGCAAGGCTTAAAGCATCTTTGGAATCTACTTTGGCTCTTGATACAACCTCAATTTTACCTTTTAAGTCATAATGCATTTTTAAAGATTCTTTTGCGTAGTCCATTTTGTTTTGGCTCCCTTCTGCACTCTTTTTTTGAGACGCCTACATTGTAACATTAACTTGGCTCAGATTCTACTGTTTTTCTGACCTTTTTTATCAAAATAATTAAAACATCATCTTTCTGCAGAAAATTGTGAAGATGCTGTTTCAGTTACGGAACTTTATCATCTGATATCAAGGACAAAAAGAAGCTTTATATCATTATTTATCTGTATCAAAATGTACTTCTGTGCCGGCAACTGCCCGTTCATCCAGGAGCTGTTTGAAGGTCCTGGTCTTTGCTTTTTCTTCGTAGTCATCGGACCAGTAGTAGCCTTTCAGCTCATCCATATACTCATAGTAGTCACAAAGATAAATATATACAGTGGAAATGTCTCTGTCCTGTATCGCATATGTGTTATTGCTGTTTGACACGCCTCCATATGGCATGATATCTCCATTGGCATCCAGCATAACTGCAAAATACTTTGCTTCCGGATCCTGCATTTTCATAGTGATCTCAAATGGTGTTTTCGTAATGGAGAGAACACCATCTCCATTTTCATCTACCACATTTACATCCTTTTTAACCGTATCGGAAGTATTTTTCTCTACATCTACGTTGAACTTCCAGTCACCCTTCAGTGTCCATGAGTTATATCTGTTATTACCTTCAATTGCCTCAGGATACCGTTCAAAATACTCATTCCACATCTCAGTGAAAAACTGATGTTCCAGATCCTTCTGTTCTTCTGTCAGGCTCTCATAATCTGCATCATCTGTGCTGATTCCATGCTCTGCCATTTTCTGATTATATTCATCCCGCAGATCCTGAGGGATATCCGGGGTAGTATCCTGGTCATCCGGAAGAGTACCCACAATATCTTTCAGATCCAGCTCCATGGCAAACCTGTCAGGTACTTTGATGTCTTTGACATAATCGCTGATTGCCGGACCTCCCACCTGAGGAAGGTTCTCATCACTGTATTCATCCATTCCCAGTGTCTGGGCTAACTTGTCAAAACTAAAGTCCTCAGAATCTACATCAATCCCTTTTTCTTTGAAAAATGCGTTACGCACCTCATAAAATTTTGTCCATCCTGCATCATCCACTGTCATATCTTCTACAGGAATACGCAAAACTCCTGCATAGGTGTTATCATCCAGCATTTTTCCATCCAGATAAGCATTGAACAGATTACTTTTTTCATCCATGTAATCATATTTCACTGTAGAATTCTCGCTGAGCTTAATATTGGGTTTTCCATCAGATGTAATGAATGTATCCGGGAATTTATCCTCTGTATGGATTGTCATGGACAGGTACAGAGCCATTTCATTACAGTATACTTCTGAAAGCGTGACAGTTGTTCCATCTACTGTTTTACTGTATGATTCATTGTCTTTCGTTTTATCTGCATTGTTATTTTCTGTTGTATTCTGATCCTCAGACTGAGCATTTTGAGAATTACTGCTGCCCTCCTGACTTCCATCAGCATCTGCAGACAGTGTATCTTCTGCAGATGCTGTCAGCTGCTTTGCGTATTTCGAATAATCACCATAAAATCCCAGGGAATTGCCGAGCTGCTTAAACACATTTCCGACCAGAGGAATGTTCTCTGCAAATGCAGGATTTGTGATACACACTGCGGAAAACACAGCTGCCGCTGCGGTCAGTCCCAAAGCTGTTTTGTACACTGTTTTGAATTTCTTATGCGATTTTACTGTTCCTGTGGATTTCTTTCCGGAACTTCCTGTTGATTTTTCTGTTGATTTTTCTGTTGATTTCTCTGGCAATCTTTGCACAATATTCTCTGCATTTTCCACATTTTCAGAAGCTGCTGCCATTTCCCTGATTCTGGCAAATGCTTCGTTTTTTGCATCTTCTGCCTGCTTTGGCAATGGAAAATCTGCCTGCATGATTTCCTCTATCGCATTATCATTTCTGTTATTCTTTTCTTTATCAAAATCCAACTTCTTCGCCATGATCACTTCATCCCTTTCTTGCACTTACCGTTATACTTCCTGCTGTTACCGATCCTGTTCTCATATTTCCATTCTGGTTTTCCGCAAGCTCTTCTGTTATACCTGTAAATTCTCTGTTTTTCTTTTTCTTCTGCTGCAGTCTTTCCTTCTGAATATTATCTTCTGCTGAAGTATATTCCTGCTTTAGCTGCACCCGGGCCCTGACCAGTCTGGTTTTTACTGTGTTTTCATTCATATTTAATATAGAAGCAATGTCTGCGATCCGAAATCCCTCTACATAATACAGAACCAGTATGATCCTGTAGGATTCATCCAGCATTCCAAGCATTTCCTTGAACTCAAATTCCTCAATGGACATATCCTGTCCGGGAACTTCCGGAAGTTCTTCGGCTCTGCTGAAGTTTTTATAATGTCTGTGGATTTTATTGCATTCATTGATCAGAATACGAATCATCCAGGTTTTAAAATATTCCGGATTCTTCAGTGTATGTATTTTTTCAAAGCAGGTAAGTATGGTATCCTGCATGGCATCTGCGGCATCCTCATCATTATCCAGGATTCCCCGCGCCACCTTGTACATTGCCAGAGAATTCTTTTCCATCAGTTCCAGAAATGCATCCGCATCTCCTGAAATGGAACGTTTTACCAACTGTATCAAATGCTGATCCTCCTTGCTTATATGTTTCTGTAAATGGTTTTCATTCGAATGAAGTTTTATTGTTTTTGTTTTACACTTATTAGATGGGAAAATGTAATGAAAAGTTTCAAAAAGCTGCCACTTTTTTGTGACAGCTTTTCAATGATTATTTTGATGTTATATTTTCATTCTGTTTATTTCTCTTCCTTAGCATTCAATCTCTTCTGATACATAGACTGGAGCAGGAATTTTCCTGTCTCTGTTTTGAATACTTTTTCCAGCATGTTTCTCACATTGTTTCCGGAGAAATTACTCTCATCTGCATTTACCAGATAATCTGCTTCTATCATAATCTGATAATCAATACCGTCGATTCCGGTTATTGTATGATGATGGCTTACAATATAAGAAACACGATCTACAAATTCTTTCGACATATCTGAATCTGCGAAAAATTCCTTTATCAGTGCCGCACTTTCTTCCTCCTGATGTTTACCGTTGGCATTTCCGTATTTTACTCTGCAGAGAGGGCAGGCAATGTCGTGGACAACCGCAGTCACCTCCACCAGCTTCTGCTGCTCCGGTGACAGATTTTCGCCTTCCGCGATTGTTTTTGCATATGCGTATACTTTCATGAAATGGTTGATGTCATGAAGATCTCCCTTGGAATACTCTACCATTTTCTTTATAACTTCTGCTACTGTCATGTTTTGTTCCTGCCTTTCTCTTACGGGTTTAGTTACTTGTACACTCCGTTCTCAGTAACCGGGTTTATCTTATTCTGAAAAACAGCAGAATCTTTCGATCCTGCTGTTTACAATTATCAATTATTTGCAGAGTTCCTCTGCCATGGCCTCAATCTCTGCTTCGTTTGCTTCGCTTAAGGAAGAAGTGATCTTTACATTATTTTCAAGCCATGTGATATTTTTACTCTTTTCAAACATTCCCTGCATGATTCTTGCTGCTGCAGGTGCCCAGCTTCCGTTTTCGATGAGACCGATGGTACGGTTCTGGTAGCTACGTTCTGTAAGGTTCTCAATGTAGGTACGCATAAATGGGAAAATATCTCCGTTGTATGTAATTGTGGCAAGTACCAGTTTACCGTAACGGAAAGCCTCTTCCACTGCTTCTGCCATGTCATCTCTTGCAAGGTCAAATACAGTTACTTTCGAGCATCCTTTTTCTTCCAGTTTCTGTGCCAGAAGTTCTACTGCTTTCTTTGTGTTTCCGTAAACAGATGTATAGGCGATCACAACACCTTCGCTCTCTACTTTGTAGGAGGACCAGATATCATATTTCTCAAGGTAATGTCCCAGGTTCTCTGTGAGGATTGGACCATGAAGCGGACAGATTGTCTGGATATCCAGAGTTGCGGCAGCTTTCAGAAGCTTCTGAACCTGTGCACCGTATTTTCCAACGATTCCGATATAGTAACGGCGTGCTTCGCAGTCCCAGTCTTCTTCTACGTCAAGTGCTCCGAATTTACCGAAACCGTCTGCTGAGAACAGAACCTTATCAGTACTGTCATATGTAACCATAACCTCCGGCCAGTGAACCATTGGTGCAAATACGAAAGTCAGCACATGTTTTCCAAGTGTCAGGCTGTCACCGTTTGCAACCACCAGCTTCTTTCCGTCCAGATTCAGGTTTCTGAAGAAATTTCCCATCATAGTGAAGGTCTTGGTATTTGCAACTACGGTTGTGTCAGGATATGCTTTCATGAAGTTCTCGATATTTGCGGCATGATCCGGCTCCATATGCTGTACTACCAGATAATCCGGTTTTGCACCGTCCAGGACTTTGGCTACATTTTCAAGCCATTCGTCTTTGAAATTAGCATCTACGGTATCCATAACTGCGATCTTTTCATCCATGATCACATATGAGTTATAGGACATACCGTTTGGCACTACATACTGACCTTCAAACAGATCTATCTGATGATCATTTACACCTACATAATAAATATCATTTCCGATTTTCATGATAACATGTTCCTCCTTAGCGATATCAGGGCCGGTCAAATCCGGTTAAAAATTCCAATTTTTTTATTTCTGAACCTATTATATCCACATTCATATCGTTCGTCAAGTTTCATTTTATCCTAAAATTTCACCCCTTAACTCATATATAAAAAGTAATACTGTCGTTTTATTTAATACTTATTCTGGTAAAATCCCATATTCCTTATATAACCGTTTTCGAGTCTCTGCATTTGTCACAACAGACTGTATTTCTGCACTTCTTCCATCCATAATCAGACGATTAAGTAAAGTGCTTAATCGTTCTTCGCCGATTGCTTCTCCAATCGCTATACCCTTTGCTTCTCCAATCGCTATGCCCTTTGCTTCTCCAATTGCCCTACCCCTTGCTTCTCCAATTGCTTTTGCCTCTGCTTCCGCCTCTTTTTGAAGCCGTTCGAGCCTTTCAGATTCCAGTTCAAGAACTTTTCCACCCATAATCTCACCTATTCCTTTCCGGACTGTTTTTTCATTCCTACATATATAGTCCGCTATTTTTATGATCAGTTTATTTAAATTCATGTATAAAACCGTCTTATCTGCTCCTGAAAGTTCTCTTTCCAAATTTATCCGGATTTCCTCATAGTCATTTAGCAAACTCTGGAACATTTCCGGATTCTCACTCATTTCATGAATATCCTTTTCATATCGCATAATATAAAACGGCAGAAGCATCAGTAAATTTTTTTCAAAAATACTGTTTCTCGTATATGTCTCCAATTTCATTGTCGGAACCCAATAATGTACTATTTTCTCATCCGAAAGTACCATCTCTATCTCCAGAAAATCCGGCGTATTCTTTCCGCTTCTCAAATATAATACGCAGGACTTTGGAAAATCCATCCTGTATTTGCGTCCCTGTTTCTGTGCATTGTGAACCTCACATGACTGAAGTCACGTGCTTCCAGACGCTTTAGGCGTCAGACT
>NZ_JAJDML010000054.1:0-23807 GCF_020594215.1 Blautia sp. DFI.1.216 | reverse complement strand
TATTTTGTTGAAGTTTCTTTATATTTTATTTTATCTAGCACAACAAGTTAAATTAAACAAATTTGCTAAAGAAAAGGGCGAGACGGAAACTGCCAAATCTGCACACACTTTCAGGTCATCCGCATCAGGATATACAGTTCCTGATATGGACATCCTTGTCAGTGCTCTGACCTCTGATCAGAAACTTACAGAGGAAGAGAAAGAATATTTATTAGAATACATTAAGAAGAAATGATGTGATGTTTAAATGGAACTGTTAGTCTGTATGTCCATTGCAGGAAGCATTCCTGTAATGATCTGTTTATTTTTATATCTAATTCAACGTGGAAATTATAACTACATTCTCGGAAGAAGATTACTGCTGACAGGTGTTTTCTTTTATCTGGTGCCTGTGCAGTTGGTGAAGTATTTACTTCCAAAAGATGCACTTCCGGGAACAATGTTAATTGGCAGAAAAGCTGATTCTTATTTATCAGGCACCTTGTCTTTCTGGAGTGAAAAGCAGGGTGATTACATATGGATACCTCAATGGTTTAATATATTTGCCAGGATCTGGCTAGCAGGAATTATTATCTTCGCAATCTATGAGATTATTAAATACTGGAGAGGAGCACATTCTATCCGGAACTATATCTTTGAAAAGATTGAAGATCCTGAAGATAATCTTACTTATTACCTGATTCCGGATGAGATTTGTGGTCCATGTACCATCGGATTTTTCCGTCAGAAAATCGTGTTTCCAGAGAGCTTTCCTCTGCATCCTGATTTTATTATGGTATACAAACATGAACATACACATTTGAAGAATCATGACAATTTAGTAAAACTTTTATGCCTTTTCGTTCTGTGTCTGCACTGGATGAATCCCGTGGCATATCTTTTACTTTTCCTTTACATAGATACAGCAGAAATAGTCAGTGATAGTGCAGCCGTCGATGGCTGTACAAAGGAAAAACGTCAAGACTATGCAAGTTTGCTGGTATTAGAAGCCGCAACTTCTGATATTCGCCCAGCTGTGTGGAAAAATAACCTTTCCGGACATAAAAACAATAAAGAAGGAAAGGATTTTAAAACATTAAAAAGGAGGATCAACTACATGATGAAGGAAAAGAGAAAAGGGATGTTACAGAGAGGAATTATGGTGGCAGTATCGGCGTTGACAGTTGTGGCGAGTGCTGGGACTGCATTTGCATATGAGCCGATGCAATGGTCAGATGGAAGTTTCGATGAAACTATTTGGAGTAGTGAACCAGAATATGCAGGATATACTAATAGTGATGCTATAACTGATGAATTAGATTTTTCTGAATGTGATAATATTTTTATTGATGAAAATGGGGAAATTGTTAATATTTTTTCTGATGAAATAGATACACATATTTTATGTACACACAGCATGGTGAACGGATATTTTTATACTCATAAAAGTAATAGTTCAGGAGGGTGTACAGTTGTAACCTATACTTGTCAAAGATGTGAAAAATGCGGATATTTAGCAAACAAAAAATATTATTCAACAACAACTTATGCTAAATGCCCACATTAAATAATTAAACAAATTATATAATAAAGAACTTCAACTATCAAATATTATAGATAATTGAAGTTCTTTTGTTATATGTTTTTCTGAAATACTTTCTCAATATCCTTCCAATTTCCCTCTTGCATTTCCATAAAAGTTAGAATATACTAACCATAGAGTTAGGCATCACAAATTCTAGCGTGAATTAATCATTTGAACTCCATCCGAAGACCTGCTGAAACCTTCGGAACAATGGATCGCATCTGTGCTTGCTGAACTCACGGCTATGCTGAAGGCCGTACCTCAGATATGATCCACCCGGTACATCCCAGTTGCGGTGTACCAGGAGTCCAAATGCAAAACCAGAAAGGGGATTTATCATGTACTTAGAAATTGAGAAAGTAATTGGAAGAGAAATTCTGGATTCCAGAGGAAATCCGACAGTAGAAGCAGAAGTATATCTGATGGACGGCACTGTAGCAAGAGGAACAGCTCCAAGCGGTGCATCTACAGGTGAATTCGAAGCTCTGGAATTAAGAGATGGAGATAAAGCTCGTTACCTTGGAAAAGGCGTACAGAAAGCAGTAGAGAATATCAACACAACAATCAACGAAGCAATCGAAGGTCTCGATGCAAGCGACATCTATGCAGTAGACGCAGCAATGATCGCAGCAGACGGAACAAAAGATAAATCCAAACTTGGTGCAAATGCAATCCTTGCAGTATCTATCGCATGCTGCAGAGCAGCAGCAACCTCTCTTGAGATTCCGCTGTATCGTTTCCTTGGCGGAGTATCCGGAAACCGTCTTCCAGTTCCAATGATGAACATCGTAAACGGTGGATGCCACGCATTATCATCCGGTCTGGATGTACAGGAATTCATGATCATGCCAGTTGGAGCACCTTCCTTCAAAGAATGCTTAAGATGGTGTGCAGAAGTCTTCCACGCACTTGCTTCTATCCTGAAAGAACGCGGACTTGCAACATCAGTAGGTGATGAAGGTGGTTTCGCACCTGCACTGAAATCTGATGAAGAAGCAATCGAAACAATTCTTGAAGCAGTTAAGAAAGCCGGATATGAACCAGGTAAAGACTTCAAGATCGCTATGGACGCAGCTTCCTCTGAATGGAAGAGCGAAAAAGGCAAAGGATACTACAAACTTCCAAAAGCAGGAACAGAGTATACATCCGAAGAGCTCATTGAGCACTGGGCTAAATTGTGCGAGAAATATCCGATCATCTCCATCGAAGACGGTCTGGATGAAGAAGACTGGGAAGGATGGCAGAAACTTACAGCAAGACTTGGCGACAAAGTACAGCTTGTCGGTGATGACCTGTTTGTTACAAATACAGAGAGACTTGCAAAAGGTATCAGCCTTGGCGCAGGTAATGCGATCCTGATCAAATTAAACCAGATCGGTTCCGTATCTGAAACACTGGAAGCAATTAAAATGGCTCACAAAGCAGGCTACACCGCAATTTCTTCTCATCGTTCCGGCGAGACAGCAGATACAACAATCGCAGACCTTGCAGTAGCACTGAACACCTGCCAGATTAAGACCGGAGCTCCAAGCAGATCCGAACGTGTTGCAAAATACAACCAGCTTCTCCGTATCGAAGAAGAACTCGGCGCAAGCGCAGTATATCCGGGAATGAAAGCTTTCAATGTGAAACAGGACTAAACAGAACTATGGCAATCCGCGTAAATAATACATACCATAAATAAAATAAACCTGTAAAATGCAAAATGCATTTCTCATCTGAATCGTTTAGTGAGAAATGCATTTTTGTATATGAGACTTTATTATATTCACTCATCCGTATCAATACTGCCTGTTTCTTCCGGTCTCTTCAGATATCCCCTTACAGCAGGCTCAATCGTTTGTTCCATAAGCCGGTGCAGCAGTTCTGTCGTAATATTATGATCTCCCAGAAGCGAATTATACAGGAAGTTTCCTGACAGTTCTTCAGTAATAGAACTCAGTCCTGCCAGAATCATTTTTTTGCCGGGTGTTTCGTTCCATCTGATTTCAATTCCATTATCTTCATGAAAGAAAATGTGCGCCCTTCGTTTCACACATTCTTCGATAAAAGTAACCTCCAGTTTTAACACAGGGATATCGTTTTCATCTCTTGCAAATTCTCCCAGTGTAGCTACAAGGTAATGTTCTCCATGAAGATCAACACATCCATCCGCAGCCTTTCCAAATCCAACAGGAAGTTTATGGATCACCTCACCTTCGGTAAAAGAAACGCAAAAGTTTCCCGCATCATAAGTAAAAGAAATTTCAGAAATACCATCTGTCATATTATTGTGGAATACCTGCACAAACAACGGCGCAATTCCAATATTCTGCTGTTCCATAACATAAGTTCTGCCGCTTACAGCCCGCATAAAACTGTGATGATCAGATGGGCGATCAACGGCTGCTGAAATACGGTAGCTGTATTTTTTATCTGAATGCTTCCTTCTGGAAACTACATTTCTTTTCCATCCCCCGCGCAGAGAAGTACTTCTGTTATTATTTTCTCCATTTTCCAGTTCTCCGCACAACCGTTTCAGAAGACTATGGGAGAGTGGATTCTCAGGTAGAACATCGGCGGGATGATAATTAACAGGGAAATATTTCCGAATGATATTCAGCATGATACAGTCCTGAAACATTTCTTTATTTCCGGCATTTGTGACAAGAACCATATCCATATCCGGATAAATAATAACATTCTGTCCCAGCATTCCATTATATTCAAAGCTTCCCGGGCGCTGTTCCATCCATAGCTGATATCCATATCCATAGGTGTCATTCTGAGTTTTCAGATGTCGTGCCGTAGATATTTCTATCCAATATTCAGACACCAGCTGCTGACCATTCCATTTTCCCCTCTGAAGATACAGCTGGCCAAGTTTTGCCATGTCTTCTGCACAGAGAAACAGTCCCCAGCCACCTTTTGTAATTCCTTTCGGACAGGTTTCCCAGTAATATTTCGTGATACCAAGAGGACCAAACAGTCTCGGAGTCAGATATTCGGTCAGGGTTTCTCCTGTACGTTTCGTCACGATTGCAGAAAGAACATAAGTATTCAGACTGTTATATTGAAACTCCGTTCCGGGTTTTCCATTGACAGATGCATTCAGAAAGCTTCCAAGCCAGTCATTTCCGGACACGATACCTGATTCATTAAAAGTTACGCCGCTTGTCATGGTCAGCAGATTCTCTACTGTGATCACAGGGCGGAAAATCTTTGAAAAGGCATTTATATGATTCGGAAAAATGTCATAAATATTTTCATCGAGCTTTAATTTTTCCTCTTCGATCAACATGCCGATTGCCATACCTGTGATGCTCTTGCACATGGAATGTGTAATATGCCACATTCCTTTAGGGTATGGTGCAAAATTACATTCACAGATTACCTTGCCATGACGCAGTGCCATAAAATGATGCATTTCCGTATCTTTGGAAGCATCCAGTTCCCGAAGAAGGGCAGTAAACAGATCAGAGGAGATTCCCTGACTCTCCGGTGTGGCACGTACAAATGCCTGCTCATAAACTGCATCAAACGGAAAATCCGGTTTCTGTGGGAAATAATCTACACGTGTACCGCCTGTTTTTCCAAGAATCATATTTAAAACCAGTTCTGCAACTGCAATCTGTTCTTTTGCCATAGAGAATACCTCCTTTTTCGGATTTATTTTGATTATACAGACCTCATACAACAAATGCAAATTATATTTTTACGAGAAAGGATATTACCAGTGGACAGTAGCGCAGGATTCTCTTCCTGCGGGAAGCTCACTTTAGTGACATAATAAAACGGCTGCGGAATGAACCGCAGCCAGTAATAAGTTTCATCTGTTTACCTTTCGTCAAAAGCAACAAAATCTGTATGATGTCCTACATATTTGTAAGCAGGACGGATAATCTTATTTGCATTGATCAGCTCTTCCAAGCGGTGAGCACTCCAGCCCGGCATACGTGCAATAGCAAAGATCGGAGTAAATAATTCTTCCGGAATACCAAGCATGCTGTATACAAATCCACTGTAGAAGTCCACATTTGCGCAGACATTCTTAAACAGTTTTCTATGTTCCATAATCAGTTTGCCGGCAATATTTTCTACTCTGTTATAAAGCTCGAATTCCTCTGTCATTCCCTTTTCCTCAGCAAGTGCCTGGGCAAAGCGTTTCAGGATCACTTCTCGAGGATCGGAAAGTGTATAGACTGCATGCCCCATACCATAGATCAGCCCTGCATGGTCAAATGCTTCTTTATTCAGAACCTTCTTGAGGTAAGTTATGATTTCATCTTCGTTATCCCAGTGATCTTGATCTACATGAGACTTCAGATCAGCAAACATATTCTGAACTTTCAAGTTTGCTCCACCATGACGAGGTCCCTTCAGAGCTCCGATGGATGCAGCAGTAGAAGAGTAGGTATCTGTCCCTGAAGAAGTTACCACATGAGTGGTGAAAGTGGAGTTATTACCGCCACCATGCTCAGCATGCAGGATCAGTGCAATATCCAGAACTTTTGCTTCCAGTTCTGTGTATTTTCCATCCGGGCGAAGCATAAGAAGAATGTTCTCGGCAAGAGAAAGCCCTTTCTGCGGATTACGGATAAATAAGGTATCATCCTTTCTGAAATGGCGATATGCATGGTAAGAATATACGGCAATTTCAGGAAGCTTTGCAATCAGTTCCAGAGACTGGCGAAGTACATTTTCAGGAGAAATATCTTCCGGATTGTCATCATATGTATAGAGAGCCAGAACACAACGCTGCATGGCATTCATAATATTGGCATTGGTTCCCTTCATAACAACATCGCGGACAAAACGACCGCCAAGCTCCTCCATATCAGACATCATATCCAGAAATCTGGAAAGTTCTTCCTTATCAGGGAGCTTACCGAAGATCAGAAGATAAATTGTTTCTTCAAATCCAAAACGTCTTCCGTTCAAACCACTGATGATATCCTGTACATTGATTCCCTGATAGTATAAACGTCCATCAGCCGGAATCTGTCTGCCGTTGATCAGATTATAACCATTAACATCAGAAATCTCTGTAAGACCGGTCAGAACACCCTTACCAGCGGAGTCACGAAGACCTCTTTTTACATTATATTCTACATACAGATTTGGATCGATATGATGATTCTTGAGCAGTTCCTGTTCAAAGAATCTCATTTTGTCACGAAGCTGTCCGGAATCTTCCAGACTCATCATTTCATGTTTTTCCATAATATCATTCCTCATTTCCCCGTTATTTATCTACAGCAATACTCGCAAATTCACTTATAGCAATACTCGTAAATAATGCATATTATAGTGAATTTTATTAAAAAACACTGATACAGTGAATTGCAGATGCATCCTTGCGATCAGTGTTTTACTATGGCGAACATTTGTATTTGTACCTATTTAAACATTGTACAGTAAAGTGATGGGAAAGGCAAGATAAAGATTGTATTTTTTTTCATACAATCATATTAAAGTGATAACGCTTTAAAATTATACAGAAGGAAAATTATGAAAAATATAACACAAAATCATGGAACGTGCTATAATAGCCAACAGAAAGCATGATAAAGGGGAAGTGAGAAAAGAAATGTCAGAAAGAAAAATGAAACGAGTTGAGGACTCCTTAACAGAGCAGTCTCATTTATTAATGCCAAAGTGTCTGAATGCCGCAGGTTATCTGTTTGGCGGACAGCTGCTTGCATGGATTGATGAAACAGCAGGTATTGTTGCCAAGCGTCATGCGGAAATGAATGTGGTAACTGTTGCAGTAGACAATATGTATTTCAAAGCCGGAGCCAGAGTGAACGATACCATCGTTCTCATCGGACGGCTTACACATGTGGGACGTTCTTCCATGGAAGTACGTATTGATACTTACTGTGAAGCCCTTGATGGAACCAGAACCATGATCAACCGCGCATATTTTATTATGGTTGGAACAGATGAACATCAGCATCCTGTGGAAGTACCAGGACTTATCATTGAGGGAGTTACTCAGCAGATAGAGAATGAAGCTGCACAGAAACGTGCAAAACTCTGGAAAGTACGCAGACAGGAAGGATTTTAACAAAACAGCCGCAAATGCGGCTGTTTTTGTTTATCAGTAACATTTACTGCAAGGTCCGTATCCCATAGCTTCGGCTTCTGATCTGGATACCTGTCTGGCTGTATCCGGGTTCATTCTTCCACAGTTGGGAATGCTGTGATATTTTTCTCCGGTTGCAGGGATCCATACCATTGTTCCTACATCTGTATTGTTGGATTCTTCCTGTTCAGTTACCGGATCAGAAGCGGTAGTTTCTTCCTGATCGGAGTTTCCTCCGGCGACACCTGTGGAAGCGTTTACAGAGGAGTCTCCGGAAGAGTAATCATCGCATGGCTCCTGTGACCAGGAAATAGTTGTTCCATCGGAGACTGCTATGATCGTACCCTGTTTATCTGTTCGGAATACAGGGATTCCCATATCCGACAAACGTCCCATTGTATCTGCTGACGGATGATTATACTGATTATTGATTCCGCAGCTTATGACTGCGTAAGATGGAGAAGTTGCCTCGAGGAAATCCCAGGTAGTTGAACTTGCAGACCCATGATGACCAACAGAAAGAACATCGCAGTCAAGGTTCATACCAGTACTGATCATATCCTGTTCACTGGTTTCCTCTGCATCTCCGGTAAAAACAAAGCTATTTGAACCATTTTCAAGTTTGATTACAAGAGAGTTATCATTACTGTTCTGGCTGATACCATTCGGTGCAAGAACAGTGAAACTTCCGGTGCCAAAATCAAATGTTTCACCTACAGAAGGATACTGTACGATAATGGCATTTGCAGTGGCAGTATTCATAAAATTATTGAATAAATTTGAAGTATGTACATAGTCTGGCCCGAATATATTACTTACAGAGAAATTGTCTATACATGGAACAAGACCGCCGATATGATCTTCATCATAGTGAGAAGCGATCATATAGTCAATGTTTTCCACATTCTGTTCCTGTAAGTAGGAGATGATCAGATCAGCATGGCTCTGATCCCCGCCATCGTACAAAAGATTTTGTCCTCCGGACTGTACTAAGATGGCATTTCCCTGTCCAACGTCAATAAAATGAACTGCCATCTCACTGTTGCCTTCAGCTTTTACCGTCAGTGCTGATTGCGGAACTAAGGTAAACAGCAGAAGGAACAGAGATAGAATTAGTGATAGCAACCTGTTTTGTTTCTTCATAAAAAGCCTCCTGAATGTTAATAACAGTTTGATTATACCATTTATTGAGAAACAAAAACATAATTATAGTAATTTCGTAAAATAATACAAATAATCCAGTCTATCTGGAAGCGGGTTTGAAAAATGTTTTAGCGTGAAGTCCTGCGTCAGATTGATTAATACTCTATCTGCTGAACTTCCTCTCCATTGTCTTCCCATGTATCAGAGTTATCCAGAGAACCATCTGTGCTGTCACCGGAATTGTCATCGCTGGGATAATCAATCTGATCGGAAGAATCATCCCCTGTATCGTCAGACGATGTCTGATCACTGCTTCCATCATCAGAAGATCCATCTCCTGTATCTGTATTATCATTCTCCTGCCCTGTATCATCCAGAGAACCGTCCTGCGTCGTATCAGTATTGTAAGAAGAGTCATTGTAAGAAGTATCATTATAACTGTTGTCATAATCAGAATCATAGTTACTTTCCTGAGTATAAATGGTAAATCCATCCTCCTCAGCCTGAGCTTCTGCCTGTGCCTGAGCCTCAGCAGCAGTTTCCGGAGCTTCCGTAAAGTTTGTAACAGCTTTTGACACTGTATTACCGGTAGGTGCCACAGCAGAAACCGCAAACATCGCGCCACAAAGCAGAATTGCAGTTCCGGCAATCTGAATTTCATCTATATGTCTCATAGTTTATATTCTCCTTGCTTATCTATGTTTGTTTCTTTCTATTTCTATGCATATCCAGATTATTTACAGCAATATTATATACCTTAAGTAGATTTTTTTGTAGAGTAAATTTTAAGTTACTGTTCATACATCACTATCCTGAGATATACAAGCCAAAATTGAAAAAAAACTGGATTCTGTCTGAAAAATCTGTTATTATAAGAATCGTATGAATATAATTTCAACTTTAATACAGTTTATCTAATTATTTTCTTTCCTGTATGATATCAGGGTAAAAAATCCCCATAAAATTGAAATTATAAATTTAAAAACAGAGGTGTCATTTATGAGCTGGTATAATGAGGCAATTTTCTATCACATCTATCCACTGGGTTTAACCGGTGCGCCGAAGCACAATGACTACAGTGCTCCTGTTTCCCGTCTGAACACATTACTTCCATGGATCGACCACATCAGAGAAATCGGATGTACAGCATTATACATCGGACCTTTATTCGAGAGTGTAGGACATGGCTATGAAACCACAGATTACAAAAAGCTGGATTCCCGTCTCGGAACCAACGAAGACCTTAAAAACTTCGTGGCAGCCTGTCATGAAAAAGAGATCAAAGTTATTTTCGATGGTGTATTCAATCACACAGGCCGTGATTTCTTTGCATTTAAAGATATTCAGCAAAACCGCGAACATTCCAGATATCTCAACTGGTACTGCAATGTGAACTTCGGAGGGAATACGGAATACAATGACGGCTTCTCCTACGAAAACTGGGGTGGATACAACCTTCTGGTAAAATTAAACCAAAGAAACCCGGAAGTACAGAATTACATCTGTGATGTGATCCGTTTCTGGGTATCAGAATTTGATGTAGATGGAATCCGTCTGGATGCGGCAGATGTCCTTGATTTTGATTTCATGCGTGCCCTGCGCCGTACAGCAGCAGAAGTAAAGGAAGATTTCTGGCTTATGGGCGAAGTGATCCATGGCGATTACAGCAGATGGGTAAATGGAGAAACGCTCCACAGTGTAACAAACTATGCCCTGCATAAAGCACTCTACAGCGGACATAACGATCATAACTATTTCGAGATCGCACATACTGTAAAATATCTCCAGAATATGGGAAATCTTGATCTCTACAACTTTGTGGACAACCATGATGTAGAACGTATTTATACCAAGCTTTCAAATAAAGCACATTTTGCACCTGTTCATGTCTTACTCTATACACTTCCGGGTGTACCAAGTATCTATTACGGTTCTGAGTTCGGTATTGAAGGAAAGAAAGAGAAATTCTCCGATGACAGCCTCAGACCGGCTCTGGATATCAAAGACTATGCAGATGCAGTACAGAAGAATCCATGTACAGCCCTGATCGCAGCTCTTGGAAAGATACGACAGCATACACCTGCATTAAGTTACGGAAGCTACGCTGAACTTCAGCTTACCAACCGCCAGTTTGCATTTGCCCGTGACCTCGACGGAATACGTGTGATCGTTACCGTAAATAACGATGATAATGCAGCAGATATGAGCCTTCCGGCAGGAAACTGCGCAGAATATATCGGAACCCTCACAGGCCGTAAAGTACCTGTTCAGGATGGACGTATCAATGTAACAGTAGCCGCAAACAGCGGTGAAATCTGGGTTCCAGCGGGTGAAATGCCAGAATATATACCGGTAAAAACAGAAACTGCAGATATCGAAAAAGTACAGGAAGAAACAGAAGAAACAACTTCCACACAGACTGAGTCTCCTGCACAGAAAACAATAACCGCAACAGAAGAAACCGCAGCAGCAAAAGCAGAAGATATTCAGCCTGAAAAAACTGCCGATACTTCAGCCATATCAGCAGAAAACAGTTTTCCGGAAAATACGGAAGCCGCTGCTGAAAAGGAAAAGACAGTAATTGTAGATATGAATAAATCCCCGGAAGACATGACTGTAGATGAATTACAGCAGGCAATCCTTGCCAAAATGGCAGGTAACGGCCTTGTTACAGACCAGATGAAGAAAACAGTATATGATAATATCTGGCATGATTCTCTGGTAAACTGGCTCAAGAGCTTCCACTGATCAGATTATCGTCAGTATTTTTCATCTTTTCTTTCATTAATACAAGAGGGATTTTTCATGTGACAATTTTTTTGCCGTTGACTAAATATTTTTTTGGTGGTAAGATATGGATACAGATACAGACAATCAATCACATTAAATCGTACGGGAGGAATTCACTCATGAAAACACTTGAAACAAAAAAAGCACCAGCAGCAATCGGACCATATTCTCAGGCAAAAATGACAGGAAACTTCTTATTTGCATCTGGTCAGATTCCGGTAGACCCGGCTACAGGTGAAGTTGCAGGCGATAAAATCGAAACACAGGCAGAGCAGTCCTGCAAGAACGTAGGAGCAATTCTTGAAGAAGCCGGACTTACATTTGACAATGTTATCAAGACTACATGCTTCCTTGCTGATATGGCAGATTTTGCTGCATTCAACGCTGTATACGAGAAATACTTCACAAGCAAACCGGCCCGCTCCTGTGTTGCTGTAAAACAGCTTCCGAAGAACGTACTCTGCGAAGTGGAAGCTATCGCTGTAGCTGAGTAATTCAGCCAAACCACAATATAAAATAAATATTCCAAAACAATTTCTGAATCTGATTCAGATGGGGAAAACAGCCAGGGAAAAATCCACCTGGCTGTTTTTTGTTTTCGGGCTACCTGCAATTGCTGATATTTGCTATAATAGTATAAAAGAATTCCGGCAAAATGAAAGGTAAAAGTTATGAGATCAATATCCATATATGCACTTACGAGAAATCAGAATAAAGATTCTTTGTCAAAACTGGAACGTCAGTTATCCGGCCGGGAATATTTCCTCAAAATACGGGAATGGGAACTTCAGAGTATGAAAGCACTGGTACGCCAGTTGGAATCGCATATGACTAAAGTCTGTTCCCTGCGCTTTTTCTATTCCTACCAGATTCCAAAACTCGGGAAAGAATTTGATCTTCTCCAGATCAAAGACGACCAGATTATAAATATTGAACTGAAAAGCGGGGCTGTATCTGAGGAGGCAATTCGTAAACAGCTTATGCAGAACCGTTATTACCTTTCCGTTCTCGGACGTTCCATACAGTCTTATACGTATATCAGCAGTCAGAATCGCCTTGTCAGGCTTACCAACCATGATCATATTGCAGAAGCCGACTGGACAGAGCTGTGCAGATCACTGCAAAAGGAGAGCAGTGATTATCAGGGGAATATTGACGATCTGTTTCAGGCCGAATTATATCTGATTTCCCCAATCACAGAACCGGCCCGTTTCCTGAAAAAAGAATACTTTCTGACTTCCCAGCAGCGGGATATCCAGCGCCAGATTTTAAAGAAACTCCGTATCAGCCGGTTCGGATATTTCTGTTTTACCGGACTTCCAGGAACAGGAAAAACATTGCTTCTCTATGATATCGCCATGAAACTGTCCAGGCGTCAGCAGATATGCATGATTCACTGCGGTAATGCCGGAAAAGAATGGAAAATGCTGCATAAACGTTTACAGCGTATTGCTTTTCTTTCGGACAATCAGCTGACCGAAAATACAGAGCTGAAACATTACAGTGCCGTTCTGGTAGACGAAGCACATTTGCTTTCTTCGGAAAAACTGCAGATTCTGTTAACGCAATCGGAGGGGAAGTTTCCTGTAATATTTTCCAGCGATTCCGAAGATGCCATATGTCCCGAAGAATTAGGTGTAAATACATTAAATCTTATAGAAAACCTGCCGAAAATCCAGATGTTTCACTTAACCAACCGCATCCGTACCAATGCGGAACTTTCCTCATTTATCCAAAATATGATACACCTTACAGACAGAAAAACCTCCAAACCCTATCCGCATGTTTCTGTTGTATATGCAAATAATGAAGAGGAGGCTGCTGCCTTATTGGAAGATTATATACATCAGGGCTATGAATATGAGATTACTGCTGAGAGAGACATAAAACGTCTTGTTATCATATTGGACGAACGATATTACTATGACCAGAACAGATACCTGCGTTCAAAACATTTCAAAGAAGGCAGGTCTGATGTCCGTAATTTATTTCACTGGCTGAATCAGGCCAAAGAGGAACTTTCTATAATTGTTAGAGAAAATACATATGTATACGAAACATTACTCACGCTTTTACAGCCTGATACTGTCAGATAAAAACTGCAAACTATCCGACTCTCCCTTGAAATCCCCCACCATTCCGTATATAATAGGAATATTGTGGGGGATTTTCCCTGCTTAACACAATGTTGATACAATAACCTCTGAAAGGAATACTATGAGAACTCTAGCTTTAAGCGATGAAATTTTAATGAAAGTTGACAAGGCTGCCCGTTACATCGGTGGTGAAGTCAACTCTGTAATGAAAGATAAGAATGACGTAGATATCCGCTTTGCCATGTGCTTCCCGGATGTTTATGAAATCGGTATGTCCAATCTGGGCATGATGATCCTCTACAACATGTTCAATGAACGTGAGGATGTCTGGTGTGAGCGTGTCTTTTCTCCGTGGATGGATCTGGATAAAATTATGCGTGAGGAACATATTCCTCTCTTTGCCCTGGAATCCCAGGAGCCTGTAAAGGAGTTTGATTTCCTTGGTATTACCCTTGGATATGAGATGTGCTATACCAATGTGCTTCAGGTACTTGACCTGAGCCATGTTTCACTTCTGGCAAAGGATCGTAAGGAAGATGACCCTATCGTCATCGGCGGCGGTGCATGTGCATATAATCCGGAACCGATCGCAGAATTTTTTGATATGTTTTATATTGGCGAGGGTGAGACTGTCTATGATGCTCTGTTTGATGCATATAAGGCAAACAAGGCAGCAGGCGGCTCCAGAGCAGACTTCCTGTTTGCAGCTTCCCAGATTCCCGGAATTTATGTTCCCTCTTTATACAATGTAATCTACAAAGAAGACGGCACCATTGCTTCCTTTACACCTGCAAAAGAGGGCGTACCTGAGAAAGTCTGTAAACAGCTGATCACCGATGTCACTAAAGACTACCGCGCGATCAAAGCTCCTGTAGTTCCATTTATTAAAGCTACTCAGGATCGTGTTACCCTGGAGATCCAGCGTGGCTGTATTCGCGGATGCCGTTTCTGTCAGGCAGGTATGATCTACCGTCCTACCAGAGAGCGCAATGTGGAGGATTTAAAGGCAAGTGCCAGAGAAATGCTTCAGAATACAGGACATGAGGAGATTTCCTTAAGTTCTCTAAGCTCCAGTGATTATTCTGAGCTGAAGGAACTGGTAAACTTCCTGATCGAAGAATTTCATGGCAATGCTGTCAATATCTCTCTGCCATCCCTGCGTATCGATGCTTTTGCCCTGGATGTTATGAGCAAGGTACAGGATGTAAAGAAGAGCAGCCTTACTTTCGCACCGGAAGCAGGCTCCCAGCGTCTGCGTAATGTTATCAACAAAGGTCTGACAGAAGAGAATATTCTTCATGGTGCAGGTGAAGCATTTAAAGGTGGATGGAATCAGGTAAAGCTTTACTTCATGCTCGGACTTCCAACTGAAACAGAAGATGATATGAAAGGTATTGCTCATCTTGCTCAGAAAATTGCAGAAACTTATTATGAAGAAGTGCCGAAAGAAAAACGTAATGGCAAGGTTCAGGTCAATGTAAGTACCTCTTTCTTTGTACCGAAACCATTTACCCCATTCCAGTGGGCAGGTATGTACAGAGAGGAAGATTTCGTGGAGAAAGCAAAGGTCGTAAAAAGCGAGATCCGCGCACAGTTAAACCAGAGAAGTATCCGCTACAGCTGGCATGAGCCGGATGTAACGATTCTTGAAGGTTTCCTTGCAAGAGGTGACCGCCGTTGTTCAAAAGTTATCCTCAGAGCATATGAAAAAGGTGCGATCTACGATGCATGGTCAGAGAGTTTTGACTATAATATATGGAAAGAATCTTTTGCGGAAACCAACACAGATATTGATTTCTATACTCTCAGAGAACGCCCCACAGATGAGATCCTTCCATGGGATTTCATTGATGCAGGAGTGACCAAGAAGTTCCTGATCCACGAATGGGAACAGGCAAAGAAAGAAACCGTAACACCAAACTGCCGTCAGAAATGTTCCGGCTGTGGTGCTATGCGTTATGGCGGAGGTGTATGTTATGAAGGTAAGAATTAAATTCAGCAAAGAGGGTCCTGTGAAATTTGTGGGACATCTGGATACCATGCGTTATTTCCAGAAGGCTATCCGCAGAGCCAATCTTCCGGTTGCTTTTTCCGGTGGATACAGTCCGCATATGATCATGTCTTTTGCCGCACCATTAGGAGTTGGTACGGAAAGTCTGGGAGAGTACTTCGATCTGGAGCTGGCAGAGACAGTTCCTACTTCAGAGATCACAAGACGTCTGGATGCAGTGATGGTAGAAGGGGTACATGTACTCAGTACCCGTCAGGTTGAGGACGGAAAGGCGGGTAAGGCAATGTCACTGGTGGCAGCAGCCGATTATTATGTAGAATTTCGTCCGGGAAAAGAGCCTGAAATTTCCTGGAAAGATAAAATCAGTGATTTCCTGGCGCAGCCGGAGATCACAGTAATGAAAAAGACCAAACGAAGCGAAAAGGAAATTGATATTCGCCCGTTTATCTATAAGATGGAACTTCAGGGAGACAAGATCTTTATGATGCTTGCTTCCGCAAGTGCCAATTACACAAAACCGGAACTGGTAACAGATACATTCTTTTCATGGCTTGGCATAGAACTTCCGGAATTTGCTTATTCCATCAAACGTCTGGAAGTATACGCAGATAAAGGAACAGAGGAAGAACATAAATTTGTAACTCTGGAAGCACTGGGTGAAGAAGTTGAGTAAACTGATTATTACCCAAATGAATATCCGGGAGATTCCATGCTGTGTATGTGCGTATGAAGAAGACGGTAAAGTAATGGAACTGCGCTTCGAACCTGTTGGGGAGAAATCTTCTCTTGGAAATATTTATGTTGGACAGATAGAGAATATAGCTGCCAATATTGGTGCTGCATTCGTACAGATTTCTGCCGGGGAAAAATGCTACCTGCAGCTTTCCGATGCTCCAAATGCGATTTATGCTTCTGTAAAAAAAGGTGACCGCCCATTAAAGGCAGGAGATGAAATCCTTGTGCAGATCAGCCGGGAAGCAATGAAGGGAAAACTACCGGCTGTAACCACGAATCTGAATTTTACAGGCAAATATCTGGTTCTTACAACCGGCGATAAGAAATTTGGTCTGTCTTCCAAACTTTCCAATGATGACAGAAGCCATATCAGTAAGTGGATGGAAGCAGAAGTTAACCGTCCGGATAAAGAGTTTGGTATTATCGTTCGTACAAATGCAGCAGATGCATCAAAAGAAGAAATACTGAAAGAACTGGAATACCTGAAGGGTCTGTATCATAAGGCTGCTGTAGACGGAAGATCCCGTACCTGTTTCAGCTGCGTATATAGAACAGAGCCTTTCTATATCTCTGCAGTCCGTGACGCCAACAGCCGGAACCTGGAAGAAATCATAACAGATATCCCTGAGATATCCCGACAGATTTCTGACTATCTTAACAGTAACAGCCCGGAGGAAAAAGAGAAGCTGCGGTTTTATGATGATAAACTTCTCCCTCTTTACAAACTTTATCGCCTGGAAACTGTCTTAGAAGAAATCCAGCATGAGAAAGTCTGGCTGAACAGTGGTGGATTTCTGGTAATCCAGCAGACAGAAGCCTTTGTATCCATTGATGTAAACAGCGGAAAGTTTACAGGCAAAAAGAAAATGCAGGAAACTTACCGAAAAATCAATTTGGAGGCAGCAAAGGAAATTGCCAGACAGTTGCGTCTCAGAAACCTGTCCGGAATTATTCTGATTGATTTTATTAATATGGAAAATCAGGATCATCAGGATGAACTGTTCCATGTCCTGCAGAAATATCTGCGCAAAGATCCGGTAAAGGCAAAAGCAGTGGACGTCACTCCACTGCACATCCTGGAACTTACCAGAAAGAAAGTGCGAAAACCTGTGATTGAGGAAATCAGAGAATTATAGTTTGTCATAAAATAATTATGTAAACTAAATGAGCATCTGCAATTCTCATTGATATTTTTCCGTAACTGAATAACTGCTCTGCAGTTTGTATTTTATCACAGATCCTGACGGATACCGGATTGAAATTGTACCTGTAAAATAAAAGGTTACTGTTCACTCCGTTCTCAGCAACACGCTTCGCGATGCACAGAATTTATGCTAATCGCATAAATTCGCGCGGTATGTCTCGGGTTTTCTGTGACCTTCGCTCACAAAAAACACCTCGCGGGATATTACCAGTGAACAGTAACAATAAAAGAAAAAAATTCAAAGAAATTGAAAAAACTTATTGACAAATCGAATTTTGTCCGCTATTATAAATGAGATGCCGCACAGAGAGGTACAAGCACCGAAAGGTCACCATATCTGGCGAGTAAAGATTATAGGAGGTGCCACAGATGTACGCAATTATTGCAACAGGTGGTAAACAGTACAAAGTTGCTGAAGGCGACGTAATCAGAGTTGAGAAACTCGGTGTTGAAGCTGGTGAAACTGTTACTTTTGATAATGTTATTGCAGTAAGCAATGACGGATTAAAAGCTGGTGAAGATGTGAAAGATGCCAGTGTTACCGCTACTGTAGTTGAGAACGGTAAAGCAAAAAAAGTTATCGTTTACAAATACAAGAGAAAAACTGGATATCACAAGAAAAACGGTCACAGACAGCAGTACACTAAAGTAAAAATCGAAAAGATTAACGGTTAATCTGGTGTCATTATGATTACAATTACAGTTAAGAAGAGAAATGGAAATTATCTGGAATTTGTTTCGAAGGGTCACGCCGGATATGCAGAGGAAGGACAGGATATTGTCTGTGCTGCTGTCTCTGTACTGGTGATCAATACTGTAAATTCTCTTGAGACATTTACAGATGATCAGTTTGAAGTGCAGGAAGATGACGGCTATGTATCTTTTCATTTTACGGCTCCGGTTACTGAGAGGGGAACCCTTCTCATGGATTCGCTGATTCTCGGATTAACAGAAATTGAACATAGTTATAACAATCGATATTTGACAGTAAAAGTCAAGGAGGTGTAACAACATGATGAAAATGAACCTTCAGTTATTCGCACATAAAAAAGGAGTTGGTTCTACAAAGAACGGTCGTGATTCCGAATCTAAGAGATTAGGTGCGAAGAGAGCAGACGGACAGTTTGTTAAAGCTGGAAATATTCTTTACAGACAGCGCGGAACTAAGATCCATGCTGGTGAGAACGTAGGTTGCGGTAAAGATTATACTTTATTCGCACTTAAAGATGGTGTCGTAAGATTTACCAGAAAAGGACGCGATAAGAAACAGGTTTCTATCGTTCCAGTAGAAGCAGAATAATCTGGTTAAGCGAAGGCTTCAAATCTAATATGGGTTTGGAGCCTTTCTTTTATAGTAGAATTGCTATAGATTAAAAGAGTTATATGATATAAAAGAAACCATAGCAATCCATGTAAATAATGCATATTGATCCGACTCATCAGAGTGCGAAATCCTGCTGAACGGTCTCAAATGCATTAATTTAAGAAGATTACTATTACGAAATAATCATTAGTAAAGGACAGAGGTGTGTCATATGTTTGCAGACAGAGCGAAAATCTATATCCGCTCCGGTAAAGGCGGCGACGGCCATGTAAGTTTCCGCAGAGAATTATATGTTCCGAATGGCGGTCCTGACGGCGGCGACGGCGGTCGTGGAGGAGACGTGATATTTGAGGTAGATGAAGGCCAGAACACCCTTGGCGACTACCGACACAGAAGAAAATATAAAGCAGAAGACGGACAGGAAGGCGGCAAAAAACGCTGCCATGGTGCCGATGGAAAAGATGTTGTATTAAAAGTTCCGGAAGGAACTGTTATCATGGATGCAGAATCCGGTAAAGTAATTGCTGATATGTCCGGTGAAAATAAACGCCAGATCGTATTAAGAGGCGGAAGAGGTGGCAAAGGAAACCAGCATTATGCGACTGCAACCATGCAGGTTCCGAAATATGCACAGCCAGGACAGCCTGCGCAGGAACTGGAAGTTCTTCTGGAGCTGAAAGTAATCGCAGACGTAGGTCTGGTTGGATTCCCGAATGTCGGAAAGTCCACATTCCTTTCCCGTGTTACCAACGCACAGCCGAAAATTGCCAACTATCACTTTACAACCCTGAGCCCAAATCTTGGTGTTGTAGATACTGAAAACGGTGGTTTTGTGATCGCTGATATTCCCGGTCTGATCGAAGGTGCTTCCGAAGGTGTGGGACTTGGACATGAGTTCCTCCGCCACATTGAACGTACCAGAGTCATTATCCACATTGTAGATGCAGCATCTACAGAGGGACGTGACCCAATCGATGATATTTACAAGATTAATAAAGAACTGGAAGCTTATAATCCGGAAATTGCTGCAAGACCACAGGTAATCGCAGCAAACAAAATCGACTGTATCTATACAGAAGACGGCGAAGAGAGCCCGGTTGACAAACTTAAGGCAGAATTTGAGCCAAAAGGAATCCAGGTATATCCGATTTCCGCTGTCAGCGGTCAGGGTGTCAGAGAACTTTTATTCCATGTGAAAGAACTTCTTGACAGCTGCCCACAGGAACCTGTAGTATTTGAACAGGAATTCTTCCCTGAAGATATGCTGATCGGAGAAAACCTTCCATATACAGTAGAGCAGAGTCCTGAAGATCCGACAATTTTTGTTGTCGAGGGACCGAAGATTGAAAAGATGCTTGGCTACACAAATCTTGATTCCGAAAAAGGTTTCGCATTCTTCCAGAAATTCCTGAAAGAGGGAGGCATCCTGGAAGAACTTGAGAAGGCAGGCATTCAGGAAGGTGATACTGTGCGTATGTACGGATTTGATTTTGATTACTATAAATAGATTCAATAATGAAACAGATGTGGTAAGACGGATGATTTTGTCCGTTTGCAGAGAATAACAGAGGAAAATAAAAATGACAAGTAAACAGAGAGCTTATTTAAAAGGTCTTGCAATGACCATGGATCCAATCCTTCAGCTTGGAAAGGGTGGTCTTACTCCTGAGAACACAGCCGCAGTAGATGAGGCGCTTGCAGCCAGAGAACTGATCAAGATCAGTGTTCTTCAGAACTGCCTGGAGGATCCGCGCCAGATGGCTGAGGTTCTGGCAGAACGTACACGTTCCCAGATCGTACAGGTTATCGGCAAGAAAATTGTTTTATACCGTGAAGGCAAAAACGAAAAGAAAAAAATTGAATTACCCAGAAAATAATACGGAGTTTTTATGGCTGACATCAAACACAGAATTGGTATTATGGGCGGTACTTTTGATCCCATCCACATGGGGCATCTGATTCTGGGAGAGAAAGCATACGAACAGTTCCGACTGGAAAAGGTACTGTTCATGCCTTCCGGAAATCCGCCTCACAAGAGAAACCGTCAGGGACGTGCCACAGATGAAGAAAGAGTTGAAATGGTCCGCAGGGCGATTACCGGAAATCCTCACTTTGAACTGTCGCTGACTGAAATGCATGAAAATGGTTATACTTACACTTATCATACACTGGAAATGCTAAAAGAGAAGAATCCGGATACTGATTATTATTTTATAATCGGCGCAGACTCCCTGTATGACTTTGATACATGGCGTGAACCGGAAAGAATCTGCAGAAACTGCATTCTGGTAACTGCTGTAAGAAATCATTCCACAATCGCAGAGCTCGAAGCAGAAATGAACCGTCTTTCGCTTAAATATAATGGCACATTTCTGACACTGAATACCACAAACCTTGATGTATCCAGCGAAATGCTCAGAAACTGGATCAGCGAAGATAAAAGTGTGCGTTACTATATTCCTGATCCGGTGATTGAGTATATCAGAGAAAACCAGATTTACAGTCTGGCCGAAAAGAAAGGATGATCTTCCGATGGCAGAGTATGATTTTATAAAAATGCAGAAAAAATTAGCAAAATATCTGGATGAGGATCGTTATGAACATACGTTGGGAGTTATGTTTACATGTGCAGCACTTGCCATGGTTCATGACTGTGATCTGATCACAGCCCAGACTGCCGGACTGCTCCATGACTGTGCAAAATGTATTCCTAACAAAAAGAAGCTGAAAATGTGCAGCCAGCATCATATTTCGGTATCTGAATTCGAACAGGAGCATCCTTTTTTACTTCATGCCAAGCTTGGAGCTTACGTAGCTAAGGCTAAGTATGATGTTACAGATGAAAATATTCTTTCTGCCATCACCTGGCATACTACCGGAAAGCCGGAGATGACACTGTTGGAAAAAATCGTCTATATTGCCGATTATATTGAACCAAAACGTGATAAAGCTCCTAATCTTGCAATTGTACGTAAACTGGCTTTTCAGGATCTTGACGAATGTATGTATAAGATTTTGGGTGATACACTGGCTTATCTGGAGGAAAATCCGAAAGATATTGATAATGCTACGAAAGATGCTTTCTTGTATTACAGGGATTTACACATGAAAAGACAGTCCTGAGTATAAATTGTCTCGACTGGCAGAGTTTTACATATAGGGGACAGCACAACAGGGAGAACAGATTACGGATATAAATATTTATTTAGAGAAGATATATGTAGCTATTCAATAGTCTGTTAATCATGAAGATATTGAACAGTTACAAAAGCAGATAGAAAGAGAGGTTGTTTCCATGAACAGAGAACTTGAAATGGCAAAACTTGCCTGCCGCGCACTTGATGAGAAAAAAGGAAAAGATATTAAGGTAATAGATATCCATGAAGTATCTGTAATTGCCGATTATTTTGTAATTGCAAGTGCTTCCAACCAGAATCAGGTTCAGGCTATGGTTGACAATGTAGATGAAACACTTGGCAGAGCCGGATTTGAAGCAAAACAGATTGAGGGAACCAGAAACTCCAGCTGGGTTCTTATGGATTACGGCGATATGATCGTTCACGTATTTGACGAAGAGAATCGTCTTTTCTATGACCTCGAAAGAATCTGGAGAGATGGTAAGGTTCTTGACGTTAATGAATTTCTTGAGAAATAAGTAGAAAAAATTGTTGCTGTGACCTTCGTTCACAAAAAACACCTCGCGGGATATTACCAGTGAATAGTAACGAAAAATTTACAGTTATTCGGTGTAGAACTGCGTAGCGAGGCGGATGATTTTATCCGCCTGACTTTGTGAAATTTGCAAAATAAAATACAGAGGAAATCAGATATCATCATCAAGAGATACCTGATTTCCTCTGTTGTTTTTTTGAATTGATATAGTATAATTTGCAGTGTATGGGGACTTGCTTGATTCGATTATGAGCAAGTTGCGAAGCGGATTGCGAATATCTGCCTGACTATTCACGTATCAGTTATATTACTCATACAAACGGAACACACCAAATACTTTGCCAAGAATCTGAAGACCTTCATGTACAAGGATTGGCTCCATTGTATCATTTTCCGGCTGGAGACGATAGTATCCTTTTTCTTTATGGAAAGTCTTAACTGTAGCACCGTCATCGATCAGCGCAACAACAATATCTCCATCCTCTGCTGTGGACTGCTGTTTTACCAGAACCTGATCTCCGTCAAAAATTCCGGCGTTTATCATACTTTCCCCTTTTACTTTCAACAGAAAGCTCTGTGAATTAGGCATAAACTCTGCAGGGATAGGGAAATAGCCTTCAATATTCTCAACTGCCAGAAGTGGCTGTCCGGCTGCCACAGTTCCTATGATGGGAACATTCACAACCTCTCTGCGGACCAGATTAAAATTGTCATCAATAATCTCAATCGCACGTGGTTTCGTTGCATCTCTGCGGATATATCCATTTTTCTCCAGTGCTTCCAGATGTGAATGAACGGAAGAAGTAGATTTCAGGTTGACTGCCTCGCAGATTTCACGAACTGCCGGCGGAAATCCCCGGTTCAAAATCTCATTCTTTATGTAATCAAGAATCTCCTGCTGCTTTGGCGTGATTCTTCCATATGGCATAATTATACCCTCCTTTTTAAGTTATTTTTTGTTCGTACACTCTTCATAACCATTCAGCAGTCTGCTATTCTATGAGATACTGAACAGTTTCTGATTTTTTTATCATATCATAATTCCTGACAAAAAGCAAACTTATATTCTGAAAATGTGTTCTTACTTATGTGCTCCCGTTACTGTTTACTCCATTCTCAGTAACGGGATTATTGGTTACAGTTAACACACCACTATCCTGCGAGGTGTTTTGGCATGAATATGCCAAAATCCCGAGACATA
>NZ_JAJDML010000053.1:0-24167 GCF_020594215.1 Blautia sp. DFI.1.216 | reverse complement strand
TTTGTTGTCAAGGTTCAGTTTTTGGCTACGAGTTTTATTTTCGTAGCAATGTACTTTTAATGACAGTTCCCGGTTTTATGCACTCTCGCAGAAGATTCAATGTTTTGTATGTACCATCTGTGTGCTGTTCCCATTTCTGGCACAAAATAATATCTTCTCTGGACAAGGGTTCGCTGTCTCCAACGATAACGCCTGACATAATATCGAAATCAACAGTTTCTTTCCCTGAAGATCTTACTGAATTGAATGCATTTTTCTCAATTTTTACAATATTATTATTTAAGATTCTTCTGTTAATCCTGTTAACTTCCAAATCACTCCTGATCTGTCTGGTATCAGTTCTATATTTCTCGCGGTGTTGTAAAATATCTCTACCCAGAAGAATTGTTCGTAGCATTCCCTTCAGAGAACTTCCGGGTATATAGGGATTCCCATATGGATCTGTAATGCAGGTCATTACCTGAAGCTTTCCTTTTTCTTCTGATCTGTCGCCCACATTCTCTACATATTTCATACAGTTTTTTAAATCATTTTGAGATACATGGTTTCTGAAACACCAATGTTTCAAGTCTTCTCTTGTATCATCAATCATGAAACGTTCAAAATCATTCTGAAGATGAAGTTTTTTAGCCAGCATATAGAACTTTGCACCGTCTATCACCCCTATGGTATTTCTATTCAGAAACATATATTCTTTTTTCTGTATTTCGTTTCCATCACCTACGAATACCGGTCCATTGACTTTCAGATGTATCTGATATGTTTTTAATTTTCGTTCCATATTATACCCCCATGAAGAAAGCTTTTGCATATCGAAATACGGGATGTTTTCCACCGTTTCTTTCTTCAATGATTCTTCCTCTGAATGTATGCGCAAAACATGAACCAGATGAAAAAACATAGAGATCTCTTTTTCTCATTTGCTGCAATGCATATTCTGATGAATCTACAAATCCTGATCTTTTTATTAAAAGATATGAAGAACCTTTCATGACTTGTTCCAATTCTTCATCTTCAGGAAGCGCAGTGGAAAGCAAAATGTTTTTTTCTGATTTTTTCTTTAAATATCCCATCATATCTTCCGGAACTTTACAGACCTTGTATACAAATCTTCCCAGTCCGGAACTTTTCTTGCCACCTATACCAGTGTATTGCAGACTTTCGAACAGTTCGTCTAACAATTCCCTGTCACTTTCATTCTCATATCCTGCCAGCACATACAGACCTGTTCCTGTATTAAAATGCCATGTATTAACCCGAAAAGGTTCCGGCTCCTCCATTCCATGAATTCCTACTGAAACTTTCATATCATAAAGTCCCAGATATTTCATATCCTCCATATGTTCTTCCGGAAAAGTTCCATTCACAAAATCTGCGAGCGTACTTACTGGGATGTAATTCAAATTTTTGAATTTCTTTTTCTGACGGGAATCTCCCTGTTTGCTTTCATCCTCCGTCTGAACAGCAATCATTGGCTTCGGAATATAGTAATTTTTTCCTATGTATGGGAATGCATCAGAGAATATGATTTTTCCATCTGACACCTGTTTCAGAAATCTATCCTGTTTTTTCATTTTCAGTGCTTCCTGAAACAAAGCTGAAAACAGCGTATCTGCATGAAAAGTGATTTCTGAACTATCTAGATTTCCCCTGCCAAAATGGACTCCATTTATAAACTCCAAACAGTATAATGTATAATTCAAAGTATCCTTCCTTTCACCGACTACTCTTTCACAGCCTCATTCAGAATCGCATTGCATTTTTCCAGCAATGTATTATCAACATGGCCGACAACTGCATCTGTATAAATATCCTGAAATTGGATTTTTCCATATCCTCTGGATCCATTTCCTCCAAGATAATCGTACTGCAATAACTTCATTGCTTCTGCGAGAGTTTCCATATCCTCCAAAAATTCCTGTTCCTCTTCCAATTCATATATCAAATCCAGTTTAAAGACAGAACCTCTGACAGCTCGTTCAATTTGTCTGGGATTTGCCACAGCAGTAGCTCTGGAAATAGAATTTTCAAATTTTACTTCTGTCATACTTTGAAGTCCGGCATCTCGTAACTCTTCTTCATTTTTCAGAACCATATCTGAAAACAGTAATCGGCTTCTTTTTATATTTCCCCTTTTTGAAGAGCCAAACAGTCGTGTAATACGTTCATGATCTTCATTTGGCTCCACTACACGCTCATTGAATTCTTTTGCCAGAAGGCTTCTCATTTTCCCCTTCAGAGAACTTCCGGGAATCATCGGCAGATTTGTTCTGGCATCCCTTATGATTGGCGAATCCACAGCTCCAATTGCAGCAAATGCACCACTTCCACCAATATGCATTCCTGTTTTTACTAAAATATTTCCTGAAATCCTGATTTTTCCATACATAAATCTTTCCTCCTACTGTTCTTTGCCACCATAATATTTGTGAAATGCAATCAAAGCTTCCATATATTTGCTGAACAACAGATAATTCTTTTTACTCTGTCTGATTTCTTTAAGAATCTCCAGAATTTCTGCCTGTTTTACAAATGCTTTTACTTTTGGCTCCCGACCACATTCATATATGAAACGAATTCTGAGATACTCAATTCTTCCACAAATTTCATCATCCAATTTTTCTGATGTATATGTAAGAACCTGATTATAAATATCTGCGGTCATTGCCAGAAGATTCCGTATTTTAGATGTAGTTACAATATTTACTTTTCCTCTGCATTTTTGCTTTGATTCCTCAACCAGACTCTTAATCGCCTCTTCAGCTTTGTCTACATAGTTATTCTCATTAATTCTCATCCCTGTGTTCCCCCTTTGTGCGATGAATGTATGCGTAAAGATTAATTGCTGTTTTCAATTGTCTGCAATCCTGATCCGACTGAATCCACCTGTACATTTTCTGAGACAACTGTCTGTATTTTTCTTTTTTCGTTCCTTCCTCTGTCGGCTCCAACCTGGAAAGAAGATACATCATTCTTGCAAAATTGATCTTCTCCTCATGTCCTCTTACCAACTCCATCATACGGTATAAGAAGGACATTCCTCTGGTTTCGTCAATACCTTCAAAAAAATCACATAATGCCCTGTATTTTTCCTGAACAACTCCTTCTTCCAGTTCTTTCCATGAATAGGTTCCATCGCTGATCTCTTTTTCTTCATCCCCGTCATCCACCAGATGAATCTCTCCATCCTGAAGTAATGTCACTGCATTTTTTTCCGGCATTCTCTTTGACTCTGATTCCATCATACCGGTTTCTTCTGCAATGGCAGCAATCGGATAAGAAAAATCATAAACACCGATGCCTGCTGAAATGCTTAATGTTCCCTGAGTATATTGTTCAAATTTTCTTCTCAGATCTACTGAAAGTTCAATAATATCATTCCATGCACCTACAATAAATACATCATCTCCTCCGGAATATACAATTGTAGCCTGTCTTTTCTTTCCACCATTTTTTCCTTCCAGTGAATATTCTCCATTTTCCAGGATGAATCGAATATAATACTTGAAGAATAAGGATAACTGTCTGGATAAAGTAGCTGTTCTGGATAATGTCATATATCTGTCTCCATTTTTTGCATTATGGAATCCTGACACAATAGCCTGTCCAAGATTATCCACATCTGCTCTCAATACCCCGATTCTGCTGATGCCTTCAGCTTCCCGGGCAAATTCTTCAAAAGTACTTCCTGTTGAATAATCTCCTACCCACAGCTTCGTAGCAATATGTTTTCCTGTATAAAGCTTATTTTTAGAATAGGCTCGTACAAAATAATCGTCATTTTCCATTCGTCTGCACAGTTTTTTTTCATCGTCTGCAGCCAGACAATATCCTCCCGGCAGTGGCATGGCATCTTCTCTTTCATCTGGATTTTCCAGTACAACGGAGAAGAAATCTGCATACAATACATTTTTTGAAAGCTTCTCTATTTTTCTGCACAGAGGGCAAACTCCCTCTTCATCTACATGTCCGATTTTTTTGCAAACCTTACATTCTCTGGAATAATCCTGCTCTTTTCGATTATTTAACCGAATTATTTCTCTCGCCGTATATCTGTGCTGTTTTTGCAACGACAGCATTTTACTCATTTTCCTGAATAACTCTGTATAACTACCCTCCGGAACGTTTCTGAATGCATTCCCTGTACATTGCACATATCCAAAAGCAACAAAAAGATCTGTCTGAAACTGTTTCAATAACCATTCCTTCAATTCTTCCTGAAATTTTTGAATCTGTATAACAGTTTCCGTTGTATTTGCAAAAAGCAGATAACAATGTCCGCCTCCGGAGTATAAAAGATTTGCCCTTGACAGTTGCAGTCTGTCTAAAAGAAGATCTATGATATGCTCCATCATAATTTCCAGGTAAAAAGACCTTGCACGCAAAGTTTTCAATGCATTTTTAGAGCTTATTGTATATATGAAACTCTGTATTCCTGAAATATCCATAGAACATAAGAGAAATGCGTTCCTGTCATAAAAATCCTTCTTATCAAATAATTCCGTCTTATAACTCAAATGATTTTCGTTTAAATAATCATATATGCAGCTAGAAATTGCCGCAGTCAATTTTACATGATCAAACAGGGAAATATCACTTAATTCTTCATTTGAAGTGGAGGATGGCATATAAGAAAGATTTGCTTCCATAACGGCCAGTAAGGAGTTCAGATATTCTTCACTCCAATTCATACCTCTGAAATTATCTAACATTCTCTGACAGATTTTCATATAGAATTCTCTGGAAAATGGCTTTTTCTCAGAAGCAGGATAATTAATCTTCCCCTGATCATCCATATCACCTGGCTGATAATAAAAACTTTGGTTATTTCCATTCAATACATTAAACACGCTCTGAAGCGGGACTGACAGATCAAAACCCTTTTCTTCAGTGTCTTCCTTTTTTCTCCTGTCTGCAAAGGCAGCTATATTATCTGCCAGATAAACGATGTACGCCAGATTATCCTCTTTCAGATGTGCACTTTTGATTTCTGAAAAGTGATGGTATCTTACACAGTCAAGAATCTCTTTATCCTCTATTTTTCCCTCTTCTTTAAGAAAATCATATCCTGATACACTATGATTTCTTCTGTCACTGCCTTCCCGGTAAACTACTTTTCCTATGTCATGAAGCAGACTTCCTGTAATCAACTTAATTTTCTGGTCAATCATCTTCATTCCTCCTGACGTATTTCATTGCTCCCATTCCCATGCCTGTCTTAATTCCCACTCCGGCAAATTCTCCGAATTTAAATAACATTCTCAGATATCTTGCCATTGTTTCTGGTCCTCTAATATGAATACAGATACTTCCTGTAAAACCTGTGATCTGAACTTTCTCCAATGGAAATGGTACTGTCTGCAAACGGTACCGCACGATTTCACTCTGTTCAACAAGTGCCTCCAGTGTTTCCTCATCAAACATATCAAAAGCTTCTGAAACAGCACTGTATTTTCTCATAAGACTGGCATATATTAAGCCCAAATCCGGATATATTACATATTTTCCGTCACTTTTAAAAGCTGTGGGTGTCTGAAACTTTATCTCCAAATATTTCGGACATTTCTTCTCATAAAACTCTGTGATAAGTTCATTATCATTTTTCAAGTGCATCCTTTTATTACATACAGAAATTGATAATCCCTTTTTTCTCAAAAAAATATCTGTACATTCAGACAACGGCATAATTATATTTTCATATGCTTCTTCATTCAAAGTCTTTATTGTCCAGATGGTGCTGTTATTTTCCCTCGTGATACATTGACTATAAGGATTTAACTGGTTTCCATGTAGTCTGGCTGCATATTCTGGAGAAATATTTTCCATAATAACTCCCTGTAAATTTGATGACTGCCTGTAATTTATTTCTTTTGTTTCCAGTTCCATTTGTAATTCTGCATACATTGAAGCACCTCTACAGTAAGTATTTTTGTGTATTTTGTACTTTTTTTATATATTTTATGTCAAATCATTGTACATTATATCACTTTTCATATATAACGTCAATTTGTTTTACTATGAAGTTTACTATGTAGCCAGACAAAAACAGCCGGATAATCAGATAAACTATCTTAATTATCCGGCTATTTTTCCTGCTTCTTTTCTTACATTTACGTCTGCTTTTGTATAAAGTTTTGTCTCTGTATCATCATCCTCGCATTCCGGAGTTTTGAAATCAAATCTCCTGATCATAAATGCAAAGATCACATAATTAAAACTTTCTGACAAATGATTATTCCACGTTTCACTACAAATACATCAAAAAGCTCCTGGAGCTTCAGATTTTTCTAAAGTTCCAGGAGCCATTTTACGTTTGGACACTCTCATGCTCGCGCATGAATCTATATTTTATGTTAATTATGCATTCTTCTCAGCGATAGCTGCCTGTGCTGCTGCAAGACGAGCGATCGGTACACGGAATGGTGAGCAGGATACATAGTTAAGACCGATCTTGTGGCAGAATTCTACAGAAGACGGATCTCCACCATGCTCGCCACAGATACCTACGTGAAGGTTCGGGTTAACCGGTTTGCCGAGTTCGATAGCCATCTTCATCAGCTTGCCAACGCCAACCTGATCCAGTTTTGCAAATGGATCGTTCTCGAAGATCTTAGCGTCATAGTATGCGTTGAGGAATTTACCTGCATCATCACGGGAGAAGCCATATGTCATCTGAGTAAGGTCGTTTGTACCGAAGCAGAAGAAGTCTGCTTCTTTAGCGATCTCATCAGCTGTAAGAGCTGCTCTCGGGATCTCGATCATTGTACCAACTTCATACTGAAGGTCAGAACCAGCGGCTTTGATCTCAGCATCAGCTGTCTCAACTACGAATTTCTTAACATATTTAAGCTCTTTTACATCGCCAACAAGTGGGATCATGATTTCCGGTTTGATTGTCCAGTCCGGATGAGCTTTCTTAACTTCGATTGCTGCGCGGATAACTGCTGTTGTCTGCATCTTAGCGATTTCAGGATAAGTAACAGCAAGACGGCATCCACGATGTCCCATCATCGGGTTGAACTCATGAAGAGAAGCGATGATAGTCTTGATCTGCTCTACAGTTTTGCCCTGAGCATCTGCAAGTTTCTTGATGTCAGCTTCATCTGTAGGAACGAACTCATGAAGAGGCGGATCCAGGAAACGGATAGTAACAGGGTTACCTTCCAGAGCTTCAAAGAGACCTTTGAAGTCATCCTGCTGATATGGAAGAACTTTTTCAAGTGCTTTTTCTCTCTCTTCTGCTGTTTCGGAGCAGATCATTTCACGGAATGCATCGATACGTCCCTCACCGAAGAACATATGCTCTGTACGGCAAAGACCGATACCTTCTGCACCAAGCTCTACAGCTTTCTTAGCATCTGCAGGAGTATCTGCGTTTGTACGAACTTTCATTGTTCTGTACTTGTCAGCCCATGCCATGATGCGTCCGAACTCACCAGCGATTGTAGCGTCTACAGTCGGGATGATTCCGTCGTAGATGTTACCGGTTGTACCATCGATGGAAATGAAGTCTCCTTCATGGAACTCTTTACCAGCAAGTGTGAATTTCTTGTTTTCTTCGTCCATAGCGATATCACCGCATCCGGATACACAGCACTCACCCATACCACGGGCAACAACTGCTGCGTGAGATGTCATACCACCACGAACTGTCAGGATACCCTGAGCAGATTTCATACCTGTGATGTCTTCCGGAGATGTCTCAAGACGTACAAGTACGACTTTCTCTCCTCTTTCAGCCCATTCAACAGCGTCATCAGCTGTGAATACGATCTTACCGCAAGCAGCTCCAGGAGAAGCGCCAAGGCCTTTACCCATTGGTGTAGCAGCTTTCAGAGCAGCAGCATCAAACTGTGGGTGAAGAAGAGTATCAAGGTTACGTGGGTCGATCATAGCTACAGCTTCTTCTTCTGTTCTCATTCCCTCATCAACAAGGTCACAAGCGATCTTTAAAGCAGCCTGAGCTGTTCTCTTACCGTTACGTGTCTGAAGCATATACAGTTTACCATGCTCTACAGTAAACTCCATATCCTGCATGTCTCTGTAGTGTTTTTCAAGTGTTTCGCAAACCTGTTTGAACTGTACGAATGCTTCCGGGAATTTCTGTTCCATTTCGGAGATGTGCATAGGTGTACGAACACCGGCAACAACGTCTTCACCCTGAGCATTTGTAAGGAATTCACCAAACAGACCGTTAGCTCCTGTAGCAGGGTCACGTGTGAAGGCAACACCTGTACCACAGTCATCACCCATGTTACCGAATGCCATCATCTGTACGTTAACAGCTGTACCCCAGGAATACGGGATATCGTTGTCACGACGATATACGTTCGCACGTGGGTTGTCCCAGGAACGGAATACGGCTTTGATAGCACCCATTAACTGTTCCTTAGGATCAGTTGGGAAATCAGCACCGATTTTTGCTTTATATTCAGCTTTGAACTGTTCAGCTAATTCATGAAGGTCTTCTGCAGTAAGTTCAACATCCTGCTTAACACCTCTTTTAGCTTTCATCTCATCGATAAGTTCTTCGAAATATTTCTTTCCGACTTCCATAACTACATCAGAGTACATCTGGATGAATCTTCTGTAGCAGTCCCATGCCCAACGAGCATTGCCGGATTTTTCAGCAAGTACGTTAACAACGTCTTCATTTAAACCAAGGTTCAGGATAGTATCCATCATACCTGGCATAGAAGCTCTCGCACCAGAACGAACGGAAACAAGCAGAGGATTTTCTTTGTCACCGAATTTCTTTCCGGTAACTCCTTCCATTTTGGTGATTGCTTCCATGATCTGAGCCATGATCTCATCATTGATCTGTCTTCCGTCTTCATAGTACTGAGTACAAGCTTCTGTTGTGATTGTGAAGCCCTGAGGTACAGGAAGACCAAGGTTTGTCATTTCAGCAAGGTTGGCACCTTTACCACCCAGAAGGTTTCTCATATTAGCGTTACCTTCTGTAAACATGTAAACCCATTTTGCCATTTTACATTTTCCTCCTAAATTATTGTTCTTTTGTAACTATTCAGCATTCTGTTGTGAAGTAACTGAACAGCCACACCTTTCGCACATAAGTAAATATATGTTTCTTATACGCACATAATCATTTTATAGAATTTGTGTCATTTCGTCAAGGTTATTCTGCTAAAATTAGCTAAAATTTTTATACATTCTGCATAAAGTGATTTATTTTATTATTCTTATTATTGTTAAGGTTTTCTCAGTCCTTTATTCTGGTCTTTATCTATATTTTTCTCTCACATCTCATTATAACAGGAAAAAACGGGAAGCAAAACAGATAAGTTGATCTGCCCGGCTGCCCGTTTATAATTTTCATCAATTATTTCTTTCTGCCTTTTTTCATGTTCAGTACCAGATGTCTCGGCATACCATTTACCATAATAGGCTGATAATCTCCCTGGATCAGAGGTTTAATATAGTCTACAAAATCCTTAGTTACGTTTGTAGCATCTTTATTCATCCATTCTCTCGGAACAAGTTTCTCCTCATTTGCGATTCTGTGTACATCGTAGATACCTGTAGCTGCCATGTAGGGATCATCGGAAACACGGTCGATAACAACCATCTTACCTGTGTCACCTTCATCTGCAGCTTTAACTGCAGCACCACCTACCATGAATGCTTCATCAATATCCACTCTGGATGCCATATGGGAAGCACTTCTCTGTAATGTGGAAAGTTCAACAGCTCTTGTCTTGCATCCGCACTCCGCTGCCAGGAAGTTTGCCAGATAAGTGGCTGTTCCCTGAAGCTGTTTGTGTCCAAATGCATCCACATAGTCTCCCACGCTTCCAAGCTCACATACATATCTTCCGTCTGCCAGCTTGATTCCCTCGGAAACTGCGATTACAATAGATGCTTTTTTATTCAGAAGATCTTTTACTTTTGCAAGGAATTTCTCAACATCAAAAGGCACTTCCGGCAGATAGATCAAATCCGGTCCGTCGCAGTCCTCAGATTTTGCCAGTGCTGTGGCACCTGTAAGCCATCCGGCATTACGTCCCATAATCTCCATGATCGTAATCATATTTTTCTTATAAGTAAGTCCCAGTGCATCGCGGATCACTTCTTTTGTGGATGCGCCGATATATTTTGCAGCACTTCCGAATCCGGGTGTATGATCTGTCAGCGCCAGGTCATTGTCGATTGTTTTCGGAACACCAAGGAACTTCTGAGTCTGTCCTGTGAGAATCGCATAATCAGACAGTTTCTTGATCGTATCCATGGAATCATTTCCGCCAATGTAGATAAACGCATAGATATCCAGTTTATTTAAGATCTCAAAAATCTTCTCATAAATTGCTTTATCTTCGTGAATCTCAGGAAGCTTGTAACGACAGGAACCTAAAAATGCAGATGGTGTTCTCTTGAGTAATTCGATATCCAGTTCTGAATGAATCTGTGTTGACAGATCAATATACTGTTCATCCAACAGTCCCTGAATGCCGTGAAGCATTCCGTATACTTTGTCAAATCCTCGTTCAATGGCATTCTTATAAACTCCGGCAAGACTGGAATTGATTACTGCAGTAGGTCCTCCTGATTGTCCAACAATGATATTTCTTTTTTTCGCCATAGCAATGACCTCCTTGTTTTCACGTTTTGTTCATTATGTCTTAGAGTGTGTCTGAAAAATGCTTTACGCAAGATGTGCGTCACAATTTTTCAGACACGCTCTGGTCCCGCAGGACTCGTTGAGGTAAATTGTAACAAATATTTTTTTATTCGTCAATCATTTATTGTGGTTTTTACACATATGATTTCTGTATTTCGTCACTATATCAGTGTATTTTTCAATTTACCACGACATTTCAGATCTATTTTTGTATATTTATAACTATAATTAATCCGGCCCATGTGTTATACTTATAGACAGATTGATTCCGGCATCAACTTATAGCAATCAAAACCTTTTTAAAAATTGCCGGACATCAATGTCCGTGACTATTCGGTACCTTCGCAGTTACGAACCAAAATGCATTTCAAATCACCTTCGGTGATTTGCAGAATACTGCCAGCTGAACAGTTACACAATATTTATCGATCAAGGAGGATTCATTTATGATCCATACAATTGAAAACGACTATCTTAGAGTATCTGTAGACGATCATGGTGCTGAGCTTTGCAGCATTTTTGATAAAGTACATAACAGAGAAGTGATCTGGCAGGCAGATCCGGCTTACTGGAAACGCCACGCACCGGTTCTTTTCCCTAATGTGGGACGTCATTTTGAGGATCACTATCGTATTAATGGAGTCGAATATCCCTCCAGTCAGCATGGGTTTGCCAGGGACAGCGAATTTACCTGCGTGGATATGACTGCTGATTCCATCACCCATAGGCTGAAATCTTCTGATGCCACAAGAGAAAATTATCCATATGATTTTGAGCTGAAGATCAAGCATGTTCTGGAGAAGAACCAGGTCAGTGTATGCTGGGAAGTGATCAGCCTTAATGATGAAACCATGTATTTTACAATTGGCGGCCATCCTGCATTCAATGTACCTGCCGGAGGAATTGGCTCCCAGGAGCAATATCATCTTACTTTCGACGGCCGGGATTCCCTCTCCTATCTGCTGATCGACATGTCATCAGGCACCGCGGTCGCAGATAAAGCTTATACACTGGAGCTTGAGAATGGTTCCTGCCTTATTGATGCTCACATGTTTGACAAAGATGCCCTTATTTTTGATGACCAGATTGAAAAGGCCGGTATCGCTTTCCCTGACGGAACTCCTTATGTGGAACTAATCTGTCATGGATTTCCAAGCTTTGGCATCTGGTCCGTCCCGGGTTCTCCTTTTGTATGTCTTGAACCATGGATGGGACGCTGTGATGATTTTGGATTTAAGGGCGAGCTTCCGGAAAAGAAATATATCAACACTCTGGACAAGAATGAAATTTTTACTGCATCATATGAAATAAAAATTTATTAATTTTCTCCATTTATCCTGAAAGCTGTGCTATAATGTCACAGTATATGAAAGTCATCCTGTCCGGTATCCACGAATTTACCCATGCAGACATGACTGATTCATGGCAGCCACTCAGGACTTTCATAGAAAAACACAGGAGGAAATTTCCATGACTAGAGAAGAATTTCAGAAGCTGACACAGGATGTTGTACTGCTCGACGGTGCTACCGGTTCCAATCTTATGGCCGCCGGAATGCCAAGAGGAATCTGTACAGAAGCATGGATCATGGAGCACAAAGAAGTTCTGCAGAATCTGCAAAAGGCTTATGTTGAAGCAGGAAGCCAGATCGTATACGCACCTACTTTCGGCGGAAACCGTTACAGTCTCGGACTTCACGGACTGCAGGATAAGCTTGCGGAAATGAACCATGCACTTGTAAATATTTCCAGAGAGGCAGTAGGACATAAGGTCTATGTTGCCGGTGATATTACCACAACAGGCAAGATGATGGAGCCTGCCGGTGATCTCACCTATGAGATGGCATATGAAACATACTGTGAACAGATTAAGGTTCTTGAAGATGCAGGTGTTGATCTGATCGCTGCGGAAACCATGATCAATATCGAGGAAACACTTGCTGCACTGGATGCTGCTGCATCCGTAAGTTCTCTTCCTGTAATGTGTACAATGACCGTAGAAGCTGACGGAAGCATTTTCAGCGGAGGAAATGCTGTGGAGGCTGCGATCGCCCTTGAGGGTGCAGGTGCTGTGGCAGTTGGGATCAACTGTTCTGTAGGACCTGACCAGCTGGTATCCGTTGTCCGCAATATCAAAGAGAACGTATCCATTCCTGTCATCGCCAAACCTAATGCCGGTATGCCGACGATTGATGATCAGGGAAATGCCATTTACAGTATGGACGCCAAAAGCTTTGCAGAACATATGAAGGTTCTGATCGAAAATGGTGCGTCTGTTGTCGGAGGATGCTGTGGTACTACTCCGGAATTCATCCACGAGATAAGCAGAAGCCTCGGAAGATAGATTTTGTATCTTCGACAGCCATAGTCAGACGAATAACGAATATTCGCAGCCAAAGCAGGGAACTTTCCTGATTCGGTTAAAGAGGGATATGACTCAAAAAAAGCACATAACTTAGGATAGAATCTGTCTCAATCCGAGATACTCTCATCCTCTGTTATGTGCTTTTTGGTAATTGTCCGGCTTTCCTCTGTCCTGATTCTGCGAAAATACCATGGCAATTCTATAAACAGTTGCGCTTTTTATTATCTGCTTTTCATCTACTTCACTTTGATTGCCTTCTTCGGGCACATCTCCTGGCAGCAGAAACAGCGGATACACTTTCTGTAATCATATACCGGCGGCTTTCCTTTGCCTTTTCTGAAATCCACAGCTTTCCCTGGAACCGGACAGCTCTGCACACAGATCCCACAGCGAACACATTTATCAGCTTCTATATATGGTTTTTTCTGAAAAATATTTAACGCTCCCGCCATTCTTGTCCAGATATTCTTTCGCACTTCTGTACGGTCTACATTAAAAGCCGGATTTCCGTATTTTTTCACTGCCTCTGCCATGGAAATCTCCCCGTCTGGTGTCAGAAGGGTAATCTCCTCTTCTTTCCATGTACCAAGTCCCATTTTCTCGCCATGATAGTTCGTCGGAACCATCTCCGGTTTCAGATAAACCAGACGGCTGAATACACTGTCCAGTGCAACCGGATCTGTGGACATCAGCAGTACATTCATAGGAACCGGATCTCCCGAACCCGGTCCGTTGCCCTCCATGGCCACAATCCCATCCATCACATACAGCTTCGGTGCCACACATTTATTCAGATCAATAAGCATTCTGGCAAAGCTGTCTGCACTCGGGTACTGCGTGTGCCCCTTCGCTTTATGAAATCCATATACAAACCCATAGCTGTTCTTAACCGCACCGGTGATACGTTCTAATGCATGTGTTTTCATCTTGCTCAGGGAAATCACACAGTCCTGCTCCAACAGTTCTTTTGGCAGGATAAATTCCTTTGCCTGGACTCCCTGCGGATAAGCAGTTTTCACGCCCTCAGAATAATCAACAGCCGGAATATGATATTTCTCAAGATAAGTATCCATTCCTGTTCCGCGGATCACTGCCTGAGTGGTTCCATGACCGCAGGAATCTGCAAGCACAATATTCTCATACCCACTTTCACGCAGGATTCCCGCAAAAACTCCTACTACAACCGGATGTGTGATCACTGCTTTCTCTACCTCTGCTTTTTTCAGCAGATTCGGCTTCAGCAGGATCTTCGCATCCTTTGGAATCAGAGTCTCCACTCCACCCAGAAAATCCAGCCCCTGCTTCAGAAGCATATAGATTTTTTCTTCATCATATTCCCGACAGGGAAGTAATACTACTTTACTTTTCACCAAATTTACGCACCTTTATCATCTCCCGACAGATCTACCTGTCTCAGTGCTTTTCTTACCGGCAAAATACATGCCGGCACTACAGAGAGACAGTCCACACCCATCCTCAGAAGTTCTTCTGTCAGAGCAGTGTCTGCTGCAAGTTCCCCGCAGATACAGACACGTCTGTTTTCTGCATGTCCCGCTTCGATCACCATTTGAATCATACGCAGCACTGCCGGGTGATGGTCATTATATTTCTTGCGCAGAAGCGGATTCTGTCTGTCCATCGCCAGTGTATACTGACTCAGGTCATTGGTTCCAAGACTCAGGAAATCCACTCTTCTGGCAAGCTCCCGGCTGATCATGACTGCTGCCGGAGTCTCGATCATGATTCCTGTCTTAATATGTTTATACGGAATTCCTTTTTCATCCAGCCCGCTCTTTACTTCCCGGATAATTTCTTCAATCTCATCCATTTCCTCTTCTGAGCTGATCATCGGATACATCAGCGCCAGGTTTCCATATGCACTCGCCCTGAAAATTGCCCGAAGCTGTGCCTTGAACATTCTTTTTCTGTCAAGGCAGAGACGGATTCCTCTGTTCCCCATGATTGGATTTGTCTCGTCCGGGATATTCAGATATTCTGCCTGCTTGTCTGCTCCGAGATCTGCCGTACGGATCACAGTGAGCTTTTCTCCCATGGTCTCCGCAATCTTTTTGTATGCAAGAAACAGCTCATTTTCACGAGGATAATTTTCTCTTCCAAGATACTGGAATTCACTGCGCAGAAGACCAATCCCGGCAGCTCCGTAATACAGCACACTGTTCAGGTCGTCCATATTTCCGATATTGGCATAGATTTCAATTTTTCTGCCATCTTTTGTGATATCCGGTTCTCTCCTTAATTTCAGAAGCTCTTCTCTTTCTTCTTTATCAGCCTGCCTGCGGATCTCATATTCTTTTTTTACCTCTTCATCCGGATCAATATACAAAGTTCCGGTATATCCGTCCACAATAGCCTGCCGTCCGTCCCACTCCGAATCTGTGTCAATTTCCAGCAGCGCCGGTATATTCATTGTTTTTGCCATAATGGCAGCATGAGACATGTCGGAACCATGATGGGTAACAATAGCCATCAGTTTATCCTTATCCATCTCCATCAGTTCTGTTGGCGTGATACTCTCCGTCACAACGATCACAGGCTCATCCCCAAGATCTATCCTGGGAGAGATACCTCCCAGTTCACCGATCAGGCGGTCGGAAATCTCCCGCATATTATCCAGCCGTTCTTTAATCGCAGGCTCTTCGAGAGTTCTGAAAGTCTTAAGCATCTCATCCCTTGTAGTCATTACCGCATAGGCAGAATTTACTTTTTCACTCTGTATGACACTCTCAATGGCACGTTGAAAGCTTTTTCCCTCCAGCAGATTCTTCTGTCTGAGAAAAATCTCTGCCTGGGTTCCCTGAATTATGCAGTTTTTTTCATATAAATCCTCCAGCTGTTCCATGACTCTGGTGCGCGCCTGCCGGAAAATATTCAGCTCTGTTTTCACATCTGTGATCTCGTACTGGCGCATCTGATATTCGCTTTTATGATAATACAGTATCTTACCGATGGCAATTCCGGAAAAGGCACCGGTTCCCTTGTAAACATCCATATTAACTCCTTAGTTGATTAACCCCTTAGTCGCAGGCAGCCTTAAATTCAGTCCAGTTCTTCTGATACTGTGCGTCTGCGTCCTGGCTTACATTCTGGACGATCTCGCCCTTTGTAACGTCATCCGGAACTACCAGATCCGGATTTACCAGCTCATCTGCTGCTTTATTTGTGCTGTAATAGCCGATATAGTCTGTGCATTTCGCTGCAACCTCCGGCTGCATGATGTAATCCATGAAAGAATATGCCGCATCTTTATCCGGCGCTTCACTTGGAATAAACATACCCATAATACCAAATCCAAGTCCTTCTTCCGGATATACCACCTTCAGATCAGGATTCTCAGCCAGAGCAGCTGTTACCTGAGAGGTATAAAGAAATGCAACACTTGCTTCTCCGTTGAGAAGTGCATTCTGTGTATTGTCATCCTGGATCAGACGTACATTCGGAGCAAGTTCCAGAAGCTTCTCTCCTGTCTTCTTGATCACGTCAACGTCCTCTTCATTCATGCTCTCGCCCATGGAAAGCTGGGTGATACCATTGATCACACGATAGTTTGCAGTCAGTGCAATGCTGTCCTCAAGAGACGGATCCCAGAGGTCTTTATATCCTTTGATATCAATATCCACCTGTTCCGGATCATAAACGATCAGCGGGATGCCTGCTCCGTAAGGAACTGTGTATTCATCGTCTGGATCATAGAACTGTCCCTGATATAATGGGTTGATATTTTCGATATTCTCCAGAGAATCCTTGTCAAGCTTCTCTGCAAGTCCTTCCTGGATCGCAGTTTCCAGAATATAATCATCTGCGATTACGATATCATAGTCGCCGCCCTTTGCCATGGAAAGCTTCTCAAGCATGGTTTCATCTGTATCGAAGTTTGAATAAACAACTTTAACTCCTGTCTCTTTTTCAAAATCATCCAGAACTTCCTGCGGGAACATTCCCTCCCATGTAAAAAGTACAAGTTCTTTATCATCTCCTGCATCCTTAAATCCGGTAAATACAGATCCGGCCATTAATGCACACATAACTACTGCAAGTACTCTTTTTTTCATAAATGATCTCCCTTCTTATGCTCTGCATTGTAGTCTGCATCAGTCACTGTCCACCTTCCACCGTATCGGCAGACAGCGGCTATCCTTTTTTACTTTGCTTTTACTTTTGTCCAGAGTTCCGCAAATTTCTGCTTGATCTTTGGCTGCTGATAAGCAAAGATTTCGTTATTCGGGTTGGTTGTATCCGGAATATAAGAACTGATCCCGGCATAGTCCCCCTCCTTCATGGTTTCAAAAGCACTCTTCACTGTAGAAGTATACCCTACTTCTTCCGTATTGGAAAGAGCAGATTTATCACTGATCATAAAATTAATAAATTTATGGGCAAGCTGTACTTCGCTGCAGTCCTTTGTGATAACCATTGCATCATACCATCTGTTGGTTCCCTGTTCCGGTGTGAAGTAGTCCAGATTCGGGTTTTCACTGATAATGTAAGATGCATCTCCGGAGTACACAACTGCCAGCGCTTTGTTTCCTGAAATCATGTTGTCGATCACATCATCGCCTGCATAGATCGGATCCATAGTGTCACGCTGATTGATCAGCCACTGATAAGCCGCCTCGATCTCAGCCTCATTTGTAGTATTCATGGAATACCCAAGTGCCTTTAATGCTATCATAAAGGAATCTCTCTCAGAATCATACATGTAAATATTTCCTTTATATTTCGGATTACACAGAAGATTCCAGCCATCTTTCAGATCAGCCTCATCTACTACTGTCTTATCATAAAGGATTCCTACTGTTCCCCAGAAATACGGACAGGAATAACGGTTGCCCGGATCATAGCTCTGGTTCATGACATCATTCAGCAGATTTTTCTTATTCGGAATTTCTTTCCAGTCAAGTGCCTGCAGATATTCTTCTTTGATCAGTCTCTCAATCATGTAATCAGACGGGATCAGCACATCATAAGTCTCACCGCTTGAAAGCTTGGTGTACATCATCTCATTTGACTCAAAAGTCTCGTATACGATGGTACAATCATATTCTTTTTCGAAATCCTCAAGAAGAGAAAGATCCATGTACTCTCCTGCATTGTAAACTTTCAGCACATGAGTGGACTGCGCCACGAATCCCCATTTGATCAGCCCTGCCATAACGGCAACAACCAGAACTACAGAGACAATTTTTACTGCTTTCCTGTTCAGCTTTCTGGCTTTATTCTTAAACTTCGGAAGCAGATTGGACAAAAGCAGTACCACGATGATGACTACGATCACGATGGTTGACAAAGCATTGATCGTCGGATTGATACGCTTTGTCATATTATATACAACAATAGAGATATTCTTTACACCATTTCCTGATACGAAATAGGAAATAACGAAATCATCAAATGACATGGTAAATGCAAGCAGCGCGCCTGCGAAAATACCCTCTTTGATCATCGGCACGATAACCTTTGTCAGAGCCTGAAAAGGTGTTGCCCCAAGGTCCATGGCAGCATTTGCCATATTCGGATCCAGAGCCCTTACCTTCGGATAAACACTGGTAATTACATACGGGGTGCAGAACGCAATATGTGCCAGCAGCATAGTCAGATATCCTTTTCGAAATCCCAGAGAAGAGAACAAGAGCATCAGACTGATGGCAGTTACGATCTCAGGATTCAGGATCGGGATATTATTAATATTCAAAAGCAGTTCCTTGATTACCTTCTTTGATTTGGATAAACCGATCGCTGTAATGGTTCCAAGTATTGTAGAAACAATGGTCGCAATGATCGCAATGGTAACAGATACATAAACTGCCTTAATTACTTCCCCGTTACCGAGAAGTTCCTGATACCAGCGCAGAGAAAAGCCTGTAAATCTGGTCAGTGACTTGGATGAATTAAAGGAAAAGATCATCGTCACCAAGATTGGCAGGTAAAAGAAAGCAAGGCAGAGTACTACATATAACATTGAGAAAAATTTATTATTACGTTTCATGCCGTCCTCCCTTATTCATCTTTATCCATCTTCTTCATCAGGCTCATAAAGATCAGAATGAGCACAGCCAGAATCAGAGAAATCGCACTTCCGAAGTTCCAGTCACCAACTGAGATAAACTGAGACTCGATCAGGTTACCAATCAGCATGTACTGTCCGCCTCCGAGAAGTTTCGGAATAACGAATGTGGAAATAGACAGCAGGAATACCATCATGATTCCATTGAGCACACCGGGGATGGACAATTTCCAGATAACCTTTGTGAAGGTCTGGAATTTATTTGCACCCAGGTCATAGGCAGCCTCGATAAAGGATTTATCCATCTTGCTCAGGGATGTGTGGATCGGAATGATCATAAATGGCATAAAGTTACAGACCAGACCAACCACTACGGAAAAGTCCGTATACATCATTGTCACCGGGGAAATCCCCAGTAATCCAAGCAAATGGTTGATGATACCATTGTCCGACAGCAGGTTCATCCATGCATAAGTACGCAGAAGCATATTGATCCATTCCGGAATAGTTACCAGCAGGATTAGAAGACTCTGGGATTTTTCCGGACATTTGGAAATAATATATGCCAGCGGATAGCCAAGCCCCAGACAGATGACCGTCGTCAGGATTCCAAGCTTAAAGGATTTGAAAATAACGCTCATATACGTAGCTTCCAGGAATTTGCGGAAATTCTCCAGGGTGAAGGAGAACGTCAGCACCTCGTTTCCGTCTTCTGTAAATGCATATAATGCGATCAGTATCAGCGGGATGACAATGACCACAAATGCCCACACAAGATATGGTTTGATAAGACTTCTGTACTGTTTCATCAGTAGCTTCCCATCTTACACATAACATGGATGTCTTCAGGCCCGAATTTCAGTCCCACTTCCCTTCCGACTTCCGCATAATCTGTGGTATGAACCATATAAGTACGAAGTTCTGTCTCGATCAGGATTTCATAATGCACACCCTTGAAGGTAATATTGCGCACGATTCCCCTGATCTTTGCCTGACCGGGATCTACGATATCCAGATCCTCAGGTCTTAATACAACTTCAATCTCTTCATTATCTTCAAATCCCTTATCCACACATTCAAACTCAAATCCGTCAAAAGCAACCAGATAATCACGGATCATGGTTCCCTCGATAATATTAGATTCACCGATAAAGCCTGCAACAAAACGGTTTTCCGGCTCATTGTAGATATCTGTAGGAGAGCCAATCTGCTGAATCTCACCGTTATTCATAACAACAACCGTATCTGACATGGACAGGGCTTCTTCCTGGTCATGGGTAACATAAATGAAAGTGATGCCGACTTCCTGCTGGATTTTCTTTAATTCTACCTGCATCTGTTTACGGATCTTTGCATCCAGTGCACCCAGGGGCTCATCTAAAAGCAGAACCTTCGGCTCATTTACCAGAGCTCTGGCAATGGCCACTCGCTGCTGCTGTCCACCGGAGAGCAGAGTTACATCTCTTTTCCCAAAGCCTTCCAGACCAACCATCTTCAGCATACGCTCCACCTTCTGGGCGATGACAGTTTTATCGACCTTCTTCAGGTTCAGCCCGAAACCGATGTTCTCCGCCACATTTAAATGAGGAAAAAGAGCATACTTCTGAAACACAGTATTAACCTCTCTCTTGTACGGGGGAAGCTTGGAAATCTCAATCCCGTTAAACAGTACTTCTCCGTCACTTGGTTCTTCAAAGCCTGCAATGATTCGAAGGGTGGTTGTCTTTCCGCATCCGCTGGGTCCCAAAAGCGTCAGGAATTCCTTTTCGTAAATATCCAGATTGATGCCGCGCAAAACCTGCTGATCATCAAAATTCTTGGTCAGATTTTTTAACTCAATCAGTTTGTTCATCATCTTTTCCTTCCTCTGAATGTATTCTATTTTTGTTGCTATAGCATTTATTTTTTCTTCTTTGTTATCAGTGAATAAACAATAAAAATAACCAGTGTAGCTGCCAGCAGAATGGTACACAACGCATTGATCTCCGGCGTCACTCCCGTTTTCAGCTGTGTGTACACCTTGATCGGCAGCGTAGACAGACGCGGTCCGTTTACAAAAATACTTATTACCACATCATCCATAGACATGGCAAACGCAAGCAGCGAACCTGAAATTACCGCCGGCATAATTAAGGGCAGCGTAATATCCCGGAAAGCCCTGAACGGTCCCGCACCCAGATCCCTTGCTGCCTCTTCCAGTGCCGGATCCATGCCTGCCAGTCTTGCCTTCACTTCCATTAGAATATAAGGCACACAGAATACCGTATGGCCTATTAACAGTGTCAGCATGCCAAAGGGCAGGTTCAGCATATAAAAGAATGCCATCAGCACCATACCAAGGATAATCTCTGGTATCATTAACGGCAATATGGAAATGTATTCCAGTGCCCCTTTTGACTTCCAGTGAATCCTTGATAACCCAACTGCGCCCAGAGTACCGATCACTGCACTAACCAGACAGCTTAATACCCCAAGAATCAGACTGTTCACCAACGCTTCCAGCATTGCTCTGTCATGGATCAGTTCCTGATACCATTTCAGGGAAAAGCCTGTAAATTTCACCGGCAGTTTGGATTCATTAAATGAGAAAACGATCACTACTGCAATAGGGAGATACATCAGAAAGAAAATCAGCCCCATATAAAATCCGGCAAATCTTGAATTCTTTTTCATCCGATTCCCTCCAGTTCTCTGGCATTTGTCACTTTCCTGTAGATCATGATCAGTACAGTTGTAAGTACCATCATCACCACAGCAAGTGCTGCTGCAAATGGCCAGTTACTTCCTCTTGTCATCTGATCCTGGATCAGGCTTCCGACAAGTACCACTTTATTTCCGCCCAGGATATCTGCAATAAAGAACAGTCCCATGGATGGCACGAAAGTCAGGATCACACCCGAAAGCAGCCCGGGCAGTGTAAGCTTCAGTGTTATGGTAAAAAATGCCTGCAGTCTGGATGCACCAAGATCTCTGGCAGCCTCCACATAAGACCAGTCCAGCTTCTCTGCGCTGGAGTATACAGACATGATCATAAACGGGAGAAGCACATAAATCATACCGATTACAATTGCCGGATAACTGTACAGGATGGACAGCGGTTTCTCAATGATCCCGAGTTTTATCAATACAAAATTCAAAAGTCCTTTTTTCTGCAGAATAATGATCCAGCCATACAGACGGATCAGGGAATTTACCCAGAACGGCGTAGACAACAGAAGCTGTGCCTTTTTCTTTCTGTGCTCCGGCAGCCTCGCCATAAAATACCCGAACGGATAGCCGATCAAAGCGATCACTATCGTACTGGTAAATGCCAGTTTCAGTGATTCCACAAATGTATTCAGGTATACAGGTTCCAGAATATTTCTGTAATTGTCCAGCGTAAATTTCCAGGTCACCCCAAATCCTCTGGACGGCGTAGCAAAACTCAGCGCCACCATATAGATAAGGGGGCATACCACAAATACAATGGTAAAAATGTACAGTGGAAGTGCCATCCATGCAGAACTGTCAGAATGGTTTCTACGCTTCTTCATGAATGTCCTCCCTGTCTACCAGTACTGCATCTGTCGGCAGAAAACTGCATCTTACTGTCTGACCTTCTGCGACAGATGCGTCGATTCCGTATCTGCTGGCGATCAACTGTGTACCATCACTCAGCTTCAGAGTTACACGAAGCTGACCTCCTGCAAAGTTCTTCTCTGTAACAGTTGCCTGTAAGCCCGATATACTATTCGCATCATGTATATCTGAAATCCCGCCTGCCACCCTTATATCAACAGTGTCTCCGTTATCTGTACCAGTGTTACCGATTACAGCAGCTTCCTGCAACAATATATTTTCACTTCTCACAGCCAGAGTTACTTTCTCTCCTGCTGCAAGGTGTTGTTTTCCCCCTGTATCCTCTGTATTCTGCTGACTTGTTTCAAGCTTTACAATTACCTTGTCATTTCCAATTTTTACGATTGCATTCTGTCCCTGAATACTCTCTGCAGCCCCATGCAGGATATTGGCATTTCCTACAAATGTTGCCACATAACTGGTCTTTGGATGATTATAAATCTCATCCGGTGTTCCGATCTGCTCAATACGTCCGTCCTTCATCACCGCGATCCTGTCAGACATGTTGATAGCTTCTTCCTGATCATGAGTGATATAGATAAATGTAATTCCCAGCTTCTTCTGCAGATGCTTCAGTTCTATCTGCATCGCACGGCGAAGCTGCAGATCCAGTGCTCCCAGCGGCTCATCCAGAAGCAGTACCTTGGGATTATTCACCAGTGCTCTCGCAATGGCAACTCTCTGTTTCTGACCGCCCGAGAGTTCGGAAGGCTTTCTTTTTTCATATCCTTCAAGCTGAACCAGTTCCAGCATTTGAGAAACTTTTTTCCTGATCTCACTCTTAGGAACTTTTTTCAGCTTCAGACCATAGCCAATATTCTCCGCAACATTCATATGCGGAAAGAGCGCATAATTCTGAAATACCGTATTCACATCCCTCTGGTTCGGCTCCAAGCCTGTCACTTCTCTGCCGTCCAGCCAGACACTTCCTGCATCGGGCTGTTCCAGACCGGCAATGATTCGCAGCGTTGTCGTCTTGCCGCATCCCGAAGATCCCAGCAAAGTAATAAACTCTCCTTTACTGATTTCAAGACTGATATTATCCAGAACTGCTTCGCCTTCTGTAAAACTTTTCTTTATCTCTTTCAGTTCAAGTGAAACCTCTGCCAACTATACTCAGCTCCTTTCATGTAAAAAAGTTACCAACTAAAAAAGATACGAAACCACGCGTAAAAGCTTTCGCCCCTACATCGGCTTATGCCAATGCTGACGCCTGTTACAGTGCCAGTCTCTGCATGGTTTCGCATCTGTATATGTCCATTTTTCCAATTATAGATATATCCGGTCCGTCCTGTTCCATCCAGTCTGCGGGCACTCCTGACCATGATGTCCACATAAGAAAACCGGAAATCAACCATTCTTCTTGATAGATTCCCGGTCATTATCTATTTGGTATAATCCAAAAGTTATATTAAAGGATAGGCCCGAGATTGTCAAGTAAATTTCTCTTTACAATCATGTGAATTATGTCCTCACATGACTGAAGTCACGTGCTTCCAGACGCTTTAGGCGTCAGACTAAATA